>JARRMG010000026.1:0-6308 GCA_037386265.1 Nitrosopumilaceae archaeon | reverse complement strand
TTCATGGTGATTTGTCTTTACCAGAAGGATTGAAAAGAGAATCTTTCGTAGACGATTAAAATTCGGCCTCTTCTAAGGCTTTGGCACAAGAACATTCTCTTGTTTTGGGGATCATTTCAATTAAATCAACTAGAATTTTTTTGGTCCTCTCAACATTTTTCCCAAGAGTTTCTAACACTTCTTTTGCAGTAACTGGTTTTTCTGCCCATACATCATAATCAGTTACCGTTGAAATTGACGCATAGCACATCTGCGCTTCTCTTGCCAATTGACATTCTGGAACAAGAGTCATTCCGATGATATCTGAATCTGTACTTCGATAGAATTTTGATTCAGCCTTGGTAGAAAATCTTGGTCCCTCAATGCAAACATATGTGCAGCTCTTGTGGATGCTATCTCCTTGGGTTTCTACTACTTTTTTAATCGAGTCTTGTAATTCAGGACAAAAAGGGTCTGCAACTGAAATATGGATAACTCGTCCCTCTTCAGAAAAAGAACCTGTCCTTGATTTGGTAAAATCTAGGAATTGTGTAGGAAGTGCAAAATGCCCTGGTTGAATTTCCTCTTTCAAGCTCCCTACTGCTGATGGTGCAATAATTCTTGAAACTCCTAGTTCCTTAAAGGCCCAAATATTTGCTCGATAGTTTATCATGTGTGGAGGAATTGTATGCTTTTTTCCATGTCTTGGTAAAAATGCAATTTTTCTCCCCTTGAAATTTCCTACAGTTATTGAATCAGATGGTTTTCCATAAGGTGTGTCTATATTGATTTCCTGCGCATTTTCAAGAAGTCCTGAATCATAAATTCCAGTACCTCCAAAAATCCCAATCTCGACATCCTTTTCCATCAGTATTTCACCAATGATTTGCATTTGTATTGACTGATGCCTTTAATTCCATTCAATTCTGTCAATTCTATTATGAACGCAAATCCTGTAATCGTTCCACCAATCTTTTCAATTAATTTTGCAGAAGCTTTTGCAGTACCTCCTGTTGCCAGTAAGTCATCACAGATAACAATTTTTTGACCTTCATCGATTAGCTCTTTTTGTATCTCAATTGTGTCTTTTCCATATTCAATCGTGTAAGATAATTTGGTAGTCTTTCCAGGAAGTTTACCTGCTTTTCTAATCATGACCATTCCCTTGTTGTATCTTGAAGCCAGAATTCCTGCAAGCAAAAAACCCCTTGATTCAATTCCTGCAAAAAGATCAACATCTTTAGGGTGGAAGTGTTTTGAAAATTCATCTGAAATAAATGATAATGCAGAGGGGTCTTTCAAAATTGGGCTGAAATCACGAAATAATATTCCTTTCTTTGGAAAGTTTGGATATTCTGAAATTTTTTCTTTAAGATTCATGTCTTTGTTCGAAATGAGGAGAAATAAAATTGTTTGAGACTATTTTACTTCATATGTTGTTTCTGCTTCGTTGAAAGCATCTTCGGCCTTAAATGTATAAATTCCGGGCTCTGTTCCTGGAGGTATTATCCAAGGTTGAATCATCTTTCCTTGGTCTGAGGCTGGGAAGGATAATTCCTCAAATAGTTCTCCATCTTCTGAAATAATTTCTATTTCTACCAATTGTTTTGCTCCTAAAACTGTGATTTCAACAGTTTTTCCGTAGCCTGGAATTGGTTGAGCATCTTTTACAGATATTACCAACCCTTCTATTTTCAGAGTTGTTACCTCAAACTCAACAATATCAAAATTTGAACCACTCTTGGCATTTAGTTTCCAAGTTCCAGATTTTGCTTCTGATGGTATTCTAAATGCATTTTCTGTTATCTTTCCTTGTTTGTCAGAGTATGTTAATACTTCTTTTACTTCATTTTCATTAGGGTCAATCAGAATTAAGGTAAGAAGAACATTTGGTTTTGTTGTACCTAAAACTAAAACTGAATCCCCTGGTTCATAGCTTGTTTTAGTGGTTGCAATACTTATTTCTCCAGAACCTGTTAGAAGTCCTACAGTAAATGTTTCAGTACTTTTGGCACTTCCTTTACTTACTACAGCCGAATAAACTCCAGAAGAAAACCCATTAAGGTCTAAAATATGGTTATTGGTTCCATCAGGTTTAAGGGTGATAGGAATTGCTTCTCCTTTTTGCTTGTCTGATGGATCAATGATTAATAGATTAACCACTTCAGAAGGTTTTCCTGTAAGAGTAATGATTGCTTTGTCCGATGATTTGTAGGCAAGCTTGTCAAATTCTACGTTAATTGGAATTGATGGAAGTTCTCCCAACCCCACGTAGATAAATTCTTTGAATTTTCCTTGAGTTGCAATTAGTGTCCATGTTCCTTCTTTATCGATATTGGCGGTAGTTTTGTATTCAAATTCAACATCTCCTGATTTACCCACCTCGATTATGTCTGAAATAATTTCAATTCCTAAGGGATCCTCAAGAACCAATTCGATTGATTGGTTGGGTAATGCAGTTCCATTGAATTTCACAGTCTCACCCGGTTCAAACCTTATGTCTGTGGGTGCAATTACTATTACTTTGGATGACTCTACGGCCCATGTTTGGACTATGCTTTGCCTCCCATCTGTAATTTCTGCAGAATATCTCCCAAATGGAGTGTCTAATGGAACTATTATTGGTTCTTCTAATTCCCAAACTCCTTTTGCATTAACTTCGGCTGTTCTTGTGTTGATTACTTTATTTTCTGGATCTTTAATGGATGCAGTAACTGCACTTCCGGGGGTTGCAGTACCTGATATTTCCAAAAAGTCTCCTCTATGCATGATTTCTGGAATTCCTTTTATGGTAAGTTGTACTGATTCTGAATCTGGAATCTGAGTTCCGTCGGCACCTAGCCTTAGACTTATTTTCTTTTCATTCCCACCCTGATCTGTGATGAAAAATTCTACACGTTCGGATTCTTGATTGTCTGGAATTTGAAAGGTGGTAATAAAATGGCCTTTATCATCTGTGTAAAAAGAACCCAATTTTTTTGTATTTATTGAAAATTCAAAATTCATCGAGGGTTCAAAGTTATCTCCAATTACTCTAATGTCTCCACCTGCATTTGGCTTATCTGGAATAATTCTGAATGAAGAATCTTCTAAAATTCCCTTACTAACAGATGTTTTGGATGATGTTGAAACTTTTTCTGCTAAATCTTCACTAACTGATTTTCCAATGGCAATTTGTTTGTCATCTTTATCAAGAGCCTTCCAGTTAATTCCTGGTTTGGCTTGGTCTGTTGTAAATCCAAATTTTACAGAATCATTTGGTTTTAACACATCTGATGATGTAAAAATAATTACTCCTTGAGGAGTTCTGTCTCCAGTCCAGCCGCTTTCACTTTTGAATGATTCAAAACTATAGTCACTACTTAGCCAAACTCTCAAGGATTTTACTTCTTCTATCCCGTTGTTGGTGAACTCTAGAATTGTACTCTTCTCAAATGCGGTACCCTCTACAGCAACTTCTTGTCCATACACTGTATTGGGAAATAGGATTAAGGGGATTGAAAAAACCAAAATTAGTGAAAGGAAAATTCCTCTCATAGAGGATATACTCATAGATACTTTTTGCCCCATCTCTCAATTAAACCTTAAATGATATTTTTCGTCTTTGAATTTCTAACTTGAGTATTTATCATAAGAAAACTTCTTTAATCTCGTTTTTTGGGCTTCTGAAATTTATCCAAATCAGTCTTAATTCCTGCATTTTGATATTGTCTAATTCTTTCAGCAATAAGTCGATAAAGAGAACGAAACTGGTCTTTGGTTTTATCTGATAGAAAATCTGTCTGACTAAGGGCAATTTTTTCACAGATGTATCTTGTAATTTCCTCATTGTCAAACTCTTCCCAACCATCCTCTTTATGTTCCTCCCAAATTGCTCTGAGGTTTTCCAACACTCCTTTCTTTTCTTTTGAAATAACATCTTCAGGAGTTAGATTAGAGTATCCTTCGTGCCTAAGCTTGATTTCATAGGTTTGGTTAACTGCGTGTAAATAATCCTCCAGAACAACATAATCCTCAATAGATTCTATGGTTTTTCCTTCTTTTTCAAAAAATATTGATTGTATAGGAGAAAATTCGTTTGATGCCAACTGGGATGAAATTTGTTTTGATTCTTCTGTATTATCTAATAAAATAAACGTGTTATACCCATGATTTCTATAAAATATGGCAAGTGGAAGTACTGCATTTTTGTTAAAAGCTGCTATGATGTTCAGGGGATTCATTGAGATGTTTGGATCCTGCAAGAACTTGTCAAATGAATTTAGATACATTGAATCAGACATTGTTTCTACAATAATTACTGGACGTGAGTTTGAACCAATTTCTCTATCTGTCATGGATTCAACTAAACCACGGGAAAGCCCATAAAGAATAGGTGTGAGAGTTTTGTCATCTGCATTCCAATAATCATAAAAAATTCTGCTCAGGTGCTTTCTTTTATCAAGTTCAACTACCAACAAATTTCCTGGAGTGTAATCAAATATCATAAATGGTGAGTGTGTTGCATATAGAACTTGGTTTGATCCCGCTAAGTTTTTTAATAAATCAGAAATTCCCATTTGCTGAGTTGGATGAAGATTTCTTGCAGGTTCATCTAAAAGTAATATTGCCTCCTTAAGTTCTGCTCTTTGAGTTTCTGCTGCAAAGTTTACAATAAAAGAAAAAGTCCATTTGAAACCCTCTGCTCTTCGATTTAACAAACCAGTATTAGTTACAGTCCCATCTCGGTGAACATCTGAAATTACAACACTCATTATATTTCCAGGATTGTATCTCAAATCAACATGGATAGGGTCTCCTTTCCATGCGGGGTTTAATTTTTTTGTGAGTCTATTACTAGCTGCATTTAGAAGTTTGATGCATCTTGATGGGCTATCTTTTACTTCTTCTAATTCGTTGATATCCAATTCTGCCAAATAAAAGAGATTTCTTACAGTTTCTGCTTTATCAAATTCTTCAATATACTCGATTGACTCTCCTCTCTCTCCTTTTTCTTCTCTAATGTACTCGTTGAGATTGATGTTCCCATAGATTTTCTTGTAATCTGAAAAATAGACAAATCTGGGATGCAATTGAGAAGATATAAAATTCTCAAGAGCTGTTTTCTCACTTCCTCCTGAAAGTAAATTAGAAAATTGGTTTTCAGGACTAGAGTAAATCTTCTCCCATTCTTCAACTACCTTTGGATCTTGTACGGCAATAACATGGAATTGATTATTAAATTCTGCAAATCCCGTATCAAAATTTAGTTGATTTTTTGGAGGAGGATCCTCAAAAAATTTTGTGTTGATTTGAATTCTAAGATGATTAGGTATTGTGTCTAGAAAATCTAGAATTCTTTTTGTAAAGTTTTCCCATGAATTCAAACCCCCGTCTGATTTCTCACTGACTTTGATATTGTCAAATGAGTATTGAACTTCAGGTCTTTTGTTTGTTCTAAATAATTTAATCTTGTGGATTTCTGGTAAATTTGGAAATTTTTCTTTGATGAGGGCAGTTTCATTTGGGCTGAGTTCAAATTCTCCCTCTACTAAACGCATTTCTTCTTTTAGCTCTTCATCCATTTCGTCACACAGATCTAATTCAGAAACCATTTCGTCTTTATTCAATAGGGTTAATGACTGCAAAATTGTTGTTTTGCCGCTTTCATTCCTGCCAACAAATGCTGCCAAGTCACCGACAGTTATTTCGCCTGAATCATGAATGCAACGATATGCCCTAACCCTAAATTTTCTGAGTCGCATCTAGCGATACTTAATCGCCTACGATTTAACTCATTCGTCAAAATCCTCTTGACATTTTATTTTGCTAAATAGATATAGGGGAATTTCTTTTCTAAAACCAAATTGGCTAGGGGAGTTACTTATGTTGTCTATGTTTTACCTGTAGTTTTTTCTGTAATTTTTGGGTCGATAGTGATGGTAGATATTCTTCAAGATCCAGGACGGGAGCTTAACCTAATGAGATTTGGAGAATTTAATGGAATTTCACACAATGATTCTATAGAAATAATTGGTTTGAAAAATCAATATTCTTCTTCTGAACCTGTCCAAATTCAAGTCATAGTTGATGATTCTTCATTTACATGTGGAGACCTCTATGTGACAATCTATGGCGAGAACGGTGAGAATGCAGTTACTCAAAGCGGATATTTTGAGCAGTGTTTTGATGCTGATAATAGATTCCTACCCATTAATGAGAGGTTTTCAGAAATTGTTGATAAAGCAGGAAATTATGAGATTGTTGCCCAAATTCTCGACCAAAACCAAAAGAATAGTATAACTACAAGTGAGAAATTTACTGTTAAATAGGAATGAATTATTTTATGA
>JARRMG010000025.1:0-6629 GCA_037386265.1 Nitrosopumilaceae archaeon | reverse complement strand
GTTAGGCAAAGAGCTGGAAACAGATATCGAGACCCTGCATGATTCCCAATCCTAAATTTATCAAAAACTTTTACAATCTTTATTTTAAAAAAGCCTCGAACGGGATTTGACCCCGCGACCTAACGCTTACGAGGCGTTCGCTCTACCAGGCTGAGCTATCGAGGCACTTTGGCTTATTCAATTACAGTAAATTAAAAGGGTTTTGAGGCAACTAGAAAGATGGTTTTATTCTAGTGGTTCTGGTTTTTGATCTATGCAGACAAAGTTCTCCAAAATGTCTGCAGGAAAGATTTCTCCATTTGATACCTCGATTCTGTAGTATCCTGCTCTTGGACATTCAAACTCTGCAAAATCATCACCCATCAAATATGAGTGAAATCGTCCAGGGGACTCATCAGGTTCTGGACAAAACCTTGCTAAATCATCCTCATACACTGGGGTGTTTTTTACATCAAGGATTCGTAGTTTGATATTAGAGCAATCCGAATAATTTCCCCACTCTAATAGCTCGAGCTGGATTTTGTCTTCAGTGTTGTAATAGTTTTGATAGGGAGTAATTGCGTATTCTAGGTATTTTTCATCTGGATGGTATTGCTGAGAGTACTCCCAGGCAATCTCTTTTTTTCTAGGCTCACTAAGTGGGTATTTTTCATCACCATACCTGAAATTTCCCAGAATTTGATACGAGAATACGTTATGGCCTGTAACTTCTAGTTCTGTGATTGGGTCTGGTCCTGCAGGCAATAGCAATCGTAGTTTTGCCCAACCTCGCTTGAGTAGCTCGCTTTCTGAATCTGGATAAACACATGCAGGCTTGTAGTGTCTGTTCCAGACTTGGTACTTGTCAGGATCACAAATGATGTGACCAAGCTTGATTCCAAGCTTCATCTGCTTTAGTGGTGCAGGGATTAGCTGGTCTGGATTTTTTGGATAGTCTAATGCACCGATTGTATCCTTACATGGTGCAAATGGGTTTTCTTGATCAAATGCACACATTGCATATGCAGGAGCAGTTACTGCAATTATTGCGCCAAGTAGTGCAAGGCAAATTACAAGAAATTTCATTATGTGATTTAGCTGGAGACTCTAAGATTCATAAAGTGTTCTATTGTTTTAGATTCTGATTTTTATTTTTAGAGTTGTGCATAATTGTTTTTCAAGCTATGCTGTATGAGTTCTGGATACTTGCATTGTATTGCATCTTCAAATTCAATTACGGTATGCCATATAAGAAAATAGTCTAGATCATTAATTGTAGTTACTCCAAGGAATTGGTTTATTGTTGCAGCTTGTCCAGTAAAATTTCCGCAATGTGTGATAAATGAATCATATTTTTGCACCAATGTTGTAAACTCAAAGTCTTCTAGAATCTCATAGGTTACACGGTCTTTGTTTCCAATCCTATAGTCCTTGTCTGCAAATGTAAACAAAGCTGAATCTGGATTTACAAATTCAATATTTTTTATTGTAAACATTCCACCTTCAGGACCTACTTGATCAAAGTGCAGCTCGCCGTTTAATCCGTTGTCCCCGACGATGTAGGATGTCATGTGATCTGTGTGTTGTCCATCATGGTCGTCAGGTTTTGTGTAGCAAAACTCGTTGTGGTTCGGTGTGGTAAAACATGTAGAGTCTTCTTGTGCCTGGATTTCTGCAAATTCATCACCGAAGGATCCAAAATTTGGAACCAGTACTCCTTTTTTTATTGGAACAGAATATGTGTAAAATTCATGGATTTGAGATGAAAATAGTGCAAGCATCATTATTGGTAGATAAATTGAACATATCACAAACAGCTTGGCAGAGTCTTGCAAGGATAGCTGGATTGAAGAATGGCGCTTGTTAAGTTCTTCTCATATGTTATTAATCGGGATATGCTGAAGGGTAGTTACAAGTTAGCTTTTGTGTAGTTTTTCTTACAAACTCTCACTTATTATCCTAAAACTCAAGGACCCATAATGTCAAAATCAAACGTAGCAAAAACATCTCATACTCTCAATTGTGGTTGCATAGTTGGGTTTTCCGGCGAGATTAACAAAGAATGCCCTCCTCATAGAGAAGGAAATTTTATCCATTAAGCATTCTTTTCTTATTTTTCATAGAGAGTTCCTAGCAATGCAAATACTTCAAGCATAGTCAAAATTTTATATCAATAAAACCACAACAAAGCAAATGAAGATAATTCATGCTAGTCCTGGATTTGGCTCTGCAATGTCTGAATCGCAGGCAAAGGACTTTCTTTCAAACTCTAAACTAAATTTGCTATTAGGAACAATTGATGACAAGGGAGAGCCAAATGTTCACCCTGTCTGGTATCATTACCAGGATGAAAAACTATACATTGAGACTGGCAAGACTGCAAAAAAAGCTCAAAACATTCAGAACAATTCAAATGTCTATTTTTGTATCGATGATGAAACCATCCCTTACAAGGGAGTTCGTGGTAAAGCCAAGGCCTCAGTTATCGATGATGTCTCAACCATGCTTCCAATTGCTGAGAAGATAATGACAAAGTATACTGGAGGCTTGGATAACAAAGTTGCACAGTTTTTGCTTGACGGAGTGAAAAGTGGCGCATCGGTAATTTTGGAGCTTGAACCAAGATATCTTGCCACATGGGATCACAGTGGCGCTTTTTAGAATTTTGTAGATTATTTTTTAAAATAAAAAACTTTACCCAGATTTATGGGAAAGTAATATGTAGTTTTAAGACTAGACAAAATGTGTGAATTTGATTAATTGCAGGTTTTTGTTGCCTTTTTTTGTTATAGCTTTTGCCCCCTTTGCATTTGCCGAAACTGACGATACTGTAAAGGAGAGGCACACTCCGTTTAATGGAATGTGTGCACCAGGATTTGCCCCACTTGGCCAGATTTGTGTTTTAGATGACAGGTGTGGACCAGGTGCATATCCAGGAAAGATTTGCGTGATGGACGGAGTTATGAAAAAATATCTCCCACCACTAAAGCAAAAACACGCCGGCATTGCAGCTGACCAAATAATTTGCGCTGAAGGAAAACAGGTCATGTACAAGACTTCAAACTCTAAACCTGTATGTGTAAATGAGGGCTCTGTTGGCAAACTTTCTGAGCGTGGATGGCAGACAACACCCCCACCAGTTGCCTGTACAAAGGAATATCGCCCAATATGTGGAGTAGATGGCATTACCTATGGAAACATGTGCATGCTAAATGCAGCTCATATGGCAATGCAACATGCTGGCGAATGCCAAGCAATGACTGTATGTACACTAGAGTATAATCCAATGTGTGGAACAGATGGCACGACTTATGGAAATCCTTGTATGCTTGATGCTGCAAACGCAGAGCTTGCCCACCAAGGAGAATGCACTGATTCTACAAAAGAAACAGGAGGAGTATACGAGGAGACATGGCAATATACTATAGACCCTCCTGTCATTGATTCAGAGAAAGGATACTTTGTAGCAGAGATTGCAGATAATGTCTTTTGGTTGATTGGAAGCGGTTACCAGACAATCTTTGTAACTACTGGCGAGGGAGTAGTTGCAGTTGATGCACCCTCACCAATTGGAGAAAAATATCTTGATGCAATAAATGAGGTAACTGATGAACCAATAACTCACATGATATATTCACATCACCACCAGGACCACACTGGTGCTGCAGGTCAGATATTTTCATCTGACATTACATACATTTCTCATCAGGAAACTGCAGATGTCTTGGCCCAAGAAGCAGATCCTAACAGACCTGTTCCAAACCAAACATTTGAAGGAGCACTTGAGACAATAAACATTGGCAGCCAGACAATTGAGCTGCATCATTTGGGAAACTTTCACTCTAATGGGGATTTGCTGATATTTTTGCCTGAACAAAAAGTTGCAATGCTAGTTGATCTTCTTCGTCCTGGAGCTTCACCATACAAGGCATTTGGAGTGACACCAGACATTGACTTGTACCTGGAGATTCATGATGTCTTGCAGGACTATGACTTTGATGTGCTAGTATCAGGGCACACTGAAATTCTTGCAACAAAGGATCATATCAAGACAAACAAAGAGTTTACACAAGACGTGATGGAGTATGCACTAGAAGCACTTCAGAATGGAGATTCTGATCCTGTTGAATCCTGCGTTAGTATGAGCATGAATAAATGGAATTCAACACTTGCAGGACTTGATACATTCATGGCAGACCACTGCCAGGCAATGATTGATTACCATAATTTGCAATAACCCCAGATTTGATTTTGATTACTTTGTTAAAGTGGGCTGAATTTCGTTTTCCATTTGTTTGAATAAATCTGCTACGTCATTTACAATTGTTTGTGGATTGGAAATTCTTTCTGCAGAGATTAAAATATGAAATTGCTGATTATCTGAAGGGATATTTATGATAATCACATTATCCCTATAGGTTACCACGTAATTGACATGTCCTAGATTATGGTTAAACTCTGCCTTCATAGATAATTCTAATTTTGACTGCATGTACAACATTTGTCTTTCTTGTTCGTTATCTAATGGTTGAATGTTGTCTTTAAAACTACCTGCAATAATGCGCCCCATTGAATTGATAATTCCACAAAATCGAATTTTGGGTTTATTACAGATCACATTACAAAAAACGTCAAGAAGATTTTTTTGTTCAAATATCAAAGGCATTTCAAATCACCTATACTTGGGCATTTCCTTTATAATTAATTGCTTAACATTGTTATTTTGTTTGTAACCGGTAGAAAGCAAAATCTCAATCAACAAATTTGTTCTCCCCAAGATCTGCAACAGCCTTTGAGTAATGGTTTAATGCAGACGAGATTGATTTGTCAATTGAATCTAATGTGGATAATCTAAAATCCATGTAATCTTGGGCAAATTTGGAATATGTTTCAATTTGAATTATTGCCAAACTTTTTACAAAATCCCAATAATTTGCAACTTCTTTCATTACAGTGTGATCAATTCCGAGTTTGTCAAAGAATTGCTTTTCTGAAATCCTGCATGCCCCAAATACGGTATTAAATGAATGAACATATTTTGTGAATAGATCTGTATACCCTTGAAGGTAAAGAGGTATTTGATATTCAATTTTTTGAAGTATTTCAGATGTGTTGGTTTTTGTCAAATCACAAATAGAGATCTTTTCTTCTTCATCAGTTTTGGTGCTCATTGTTGATACGCTTTTAGTTTCCACTTTCACATTTAGGACATCATGAAACTATTTAGAGAATGATTAACCTTGTTAACTTCACTCTATTTTTTGATAATATTGGTTGCAGTTACAAACTTGGGAATAAACATGAAAATGATAATTATAATTTCTAGCCTTCCAAGAATCATAAGAAAACTGGCAATTATTTTCCCTAAAGGATCAAGGGAAGGACCCAATATGCCCGATCCCAGACCTGCGGTAGTTATGGCACCAATTGTTTCAAAATACGAATCATAAAAGTCAAAACCCTCAGTACTAAGGTATAACGCCCCTAAAAGCGGGATGGTAGGGTAAAGAAAAATCACGACCAATATTGAAATTACATCGTTTTTTCTGTCCGTACTTGCTTCAGACCATTTTTTTCTAGAAAACAATTCTTTCATGGAAGAAAGGTCAATTAACCGGAATATTTTGATCCCTCCGGCAGTTGAGAATCCACATCCTCCAATTAGCATAAGCATTGTGAGTATGATTTTTGGGGAAACTGCAAGGGTACTCATATCTACAACCTGAAATCCAGCTGTCGTGCTTGTAGCTATCACAGTAAATGCATCTTCAAAAATATTCCCTTGGGTTGCAAGTACAAATATCGCCAATCCCGCTGCAAGCAGTCCGAGGTAGACTAAAACCTCCCTGCTAAGCTTTGCAGAAAGAAATTTTTTTCTAACAAAACCATAATGAAACGCAAATGGGAGAGTCCCAAGTATCATTCCTGCAATCAGCACAAATTCTCCTCCCATCCCAATCTTTGAGAAAATTTGAGAATCAGGTAAAAATCCCCCTGTTGATAATGTGCTCATCGCGAGGGAAAAATTGTCAATAATGTTTTCAGATCCAAAGTAGAAGAGCAATGATGCAATAATAACTGCATAAATTGAAAATACAATGGTGATTGTTCCAAATAATTCTTTTAGTCTTGGTGTTTGGCCTGAAATAAAACCGTGCATCGAATGCAGTTTTTCCTCCGGATAAAAGGCAGTCATGATAAGATAGATGAAGCTCAACCCGCCAACAAATTGCGAAAATCCCCTATAGAAGGTAAAGCTTTGGGGCAGGTCCTCCGGAGTATCAAACAAGGTTACTCCTGCCGTGGTAAATGCAGCAGAACTTGAAAATAAACTATCAGAGAAGATATCGATTGGATCCTCTGAGTCATATGGCGAAATGTAAAGATACGGTATTGTCCCAAACAAAACCAATATAACAAAACTTGAGAACACCAAAATCGACATTGCCCTGAGATTAAGTGGGTGTTTACTGCCATACGAGTTTAGTAGAAATCCTGATATCAAAAAAAGAGTAACCATAAGAAAAATTCCCGTTGCAACATCGGTCTCACCTAATGCAGTAGACAAAATTGCAGGAATGATCATAAGTACCCCTGCAAACGACAAAACTGAGCCTAGATTCCATAAAACAGCACTAAACGTTGATGCG
>JARRMG010000024.1:0-6721 GCA_037386265.1 Nitrosopumilaceae archaeon | reverse complement strand
ATATTGTTTTTTCAAGACGAGTTTCCGCTGCACCGCATTTACTACACATTCCTGTATCGTCTGGATGTTCTTTGATTTTCTTCTCACATTCGACACATTTGTGAATACCTTTTTTGAATCCCATATCAGAATCTTTTTCCAATCCTGATAATAATCATATCTAGAACTCTCCAGATTGAAGCCTAAACGTAGGAGTTATTGTAAAATTTCTGTTTTATCAATAGATTATGATTGTGGAAGCAGTAGAGGGTCACCCATTGTTTTGGAGGTAAAAATGGATGCAGGTTTATTAGAAATTGAGCCGACCAGTAGACCAACACAAATCGCAGTTTCCATCATTCACAAATAAAATGAATTATCAAGACTTTGCAAATTCTAAACCTACTCTATCTAACATGAATTTCAAAAATTCAGATAGTGGTTTTTTTATCCAATTCTTTGCATTCCATTCTAGAACAAGTTCGTCATAAAACTTCCATTCATATTCATCTTTTTTGAGATGAGTTGACATCATAGCTTCAAATTCTTTAGTATCCCAATCAACAGGACACATTTTATCACTCATCTGGATTAATTTTCCATTTTTAATTTGAAACGGATATGATTTGCACACGCTTGGTTTAAAGTCATTAACGGTACATCGAAAAACATCTTTAGATTCTTCAAGAAACATGCACCCGCTATCTTTTTGTTTTAAAGCAAGATCTAGTAAACCTTCTTTTACCTTTATTCCAAGATCATAGTCCTTTGCTCCATAAATCTCAAGAAAACTCTCTGGATTCAATCCCAATCCAACTGAGAGTCGGTAAATGTCATGAGCATTAACAAATATCACATATTCTTTGCAGCAGTTTGTATGACATGAAATACAAGGGAATTCTCCAGTCTTAGAGAAATCAGAATCATTTGTGATTATATTTAACTTCATAAATCATTAACTAGATTTCCTGTATTAAGAATGTAAAAAACAATTTCAAAAGGTTCGAATCCACTTCGCCCAGCTTCTAAATTGGGATTGAAAAGGGATTCACGGGGATTCAGCTACTGCTTTGGGGATAATTTTGGATACATTTAGGCGTAACAATAGAATTTTAGTTCCCAAAGTTTAGAAAAGCATATAGAATTTTTTTAATTTATTTCAAGAGTTCCTTTCATACCAGCATCAAAATGTCCTGGTAAAAGGCATCCTATAACATATGATCCTTCATTTAGATCCATAACCTCACTTTCTCCCGTTTCACCTGCATGTACTTCTTCTATCTCAAAGAGAATGTTTTCTTCTATGGTTTCTTCATCTTCAGCTAATTCAGCTTTCTCAAGTATATCTTGCTTTGAGGCTTCATATACAACAAATTCGTGTTCACCTACACCATTGTTGACCAAAACAAATTTGGTCATTCCTGAGCTGATGTTCAATTCAGAAGGAATGAATTTAAACTCCTCTGCAATTACAGTCACAACTTGAACCCCATCAATCATCTCTACGTAAGCGGTAGGCATGGGTTCGTTTTCTTGAGCCTGGCACTCCCCCTGATGTTTCATTGCCATGTGTTGAGATTTTAGGTTACACATGTTGCCATATGTCATTCCATCCATTCCACAAACAGGATTCCAATCCAATGTACACGCAATAGCTGGTTTGTCACTTTGCCATCCTCCTCTTTGTATTAATTTTTCAACAGATTGTAAATTAACACAAATAGGTGTTGCATCACTTGACTTGAACAACAGTTGTTTCCCTTCAGCACAAATTATATCATCAACAGAAATTCCAGCATATTTTTGTTGGAGAGGTCTAAGATATTGTTTCATTACCCCATCCATCATACAGATTCTTCCAGCATATGCCCCAGGACCACACCTGTCATCTAGCACACACATTCCACCTAATGGTGCAAATCCAGGACCACACATTCCCATATATGACATATGATGTTTGCCCATCATCATTCCTTGACCTTGCATTCCAAATTGTCCTCTCAATTCAGGTTTTGTCACTTTATCATCTTTGGTAGAAGAATCATTGGCAGCAAAGGAAGAATCAAAATTTGCAATAAAAATTATTGACGTTAACAGAATTAAAATCATAATCAAGAATTTCATATACAATTTTTGGCTTTTGGCATATTTAAACAGGGGATTGATTATCAAATTCTTATCCTTCAAAAAAGAATTTAGGTTCAAATTTTATTGAATTCATCTACTGTTTTGGGGATGAAATTGGACGCATTTAGGCGTGAAAAGTAAAAAATTATCTGCAAAACTGTCTTAATTCATCAAATATCTCAAATGACTTTTCTACATCAATATTCTCATCAAGGTTTATTCCAAAAATTATTCTGTCAAGGCCAATCTCTTTTGCGCGTGATAAATCCTCTTTAATGTCATCCATGGTTCCACATAACGTCATTCGATTATCCTCAGGATGTTTTTCCATCAAGTACGGAAAGCCTAGTGCTGAAAATTCAAATTCATTTTCTTGACGTGAGCTTTTCTCAATGGTTTGATGATATGATTGAGCCATGTTTTGAAAAAATTCAAACGGTCCTGCCATTACTCCAATGTAACCATTTCCATAATTATTCATTCTTTGAAATGTTTGCGGTGAAAAACCACCTAACAAAATTTTGGGATGAGGTTTTTGAATAGGTTTTGGACCAATGATTGATTTTGGAACTTTGTAAAACTTTCCATTAAATTCTACAGTTTCGTCAGTCCAAGTTTTCTTCATTACTTGTAATATCTCATTTGCTCTTGCCCCTCTTTTTTCAAATGGAATGTTTGCTGTATTGTATTCATCTTCAGACCAACCAATTCCTAATCCGCATAATGCACGTCCTTCGGACAAAATATCGATAGTTGTGAACTGTTTTGCAAGGCTTACTGGATTATGAAAAACCATGTCGATAATGCAAGTTCCTAAAAGAGGTGTGGTTGTATTAGCTGCGATAAAAGCAAGGGTAGCCAATGGATCCATTACGTTGTGGAAAAATTCTGGCCATGTTTTTTGGTCAGGAGTGTTAGGATACGGTTGTAAAGGCTCAATCGGGCAAAGCATCCTGTCGAAAACCCATAATGATTCAAATTTTTCATTCTCTGCCAATTTAACAAATTTTAAAAGATTTTCTTTTGTAGCCTGTTTTCCAAATTGAGGGACCACAAGACCTACTTTCATCTGGTGATAATGAAGCAGGTTTATTCTTAAAATTTTCTACTAATCTTCTAGTCTTAGGAGCTAATACACCAAATTAGGCATAGATTGGGATGTAAATAGAGCTAAAAATAATTGAATGATTCGGCGTTAGATTATGTTATTCAGATACTGTGATTTGTCCTGACATCCATGGGTGCAATACGCAAATGTATGGGAATGTCCCAGATTTTTCAAATGTTACCGTGAAAGTTTCTGAAGCACCTGGAATTTCACCGACATATTCCTTTGGAACAAGCCATCCAGAGCCGACATACTTTTCTGATCCATCCATCGAATAAACGGCATCTGGGCCTAGGTTTGTTGGAACTTCTGAGGAATCAATAACATATGGGAAGAAACCTCTTGCATTTATCCCCACTATGGCATTTGATTGTTCATCTAGTGGAACTATCAATGGTTCACTGTTCATTTCGTTTGGTAGAGCTCGGATAGAATTTGGATCTTCTACTAAATAAGCTCCCTCAAGGGTTGGAACATACCTGTTATCTGGAATGAATGTAACAGTATGTGGCTCAAGGACTGTAGTGGGATTGTAAAATTTCACAGTGTCGCCAACATTAATCTCTAGGTTTTGAGGATAGTAGTTCATAACAATTATCCTTCCTCCACCTCCTCCTGCCTTTACCTTGTACATTCCAGTCTCTTGGTCATAGTAGTATTTTGGAGATGAAGTATCCTTTACAGACACAGCTTGTTTTAATTCTGGAGACTCCGCAACCGTATTTGGAATAATCACACTGACTCCAATAACTAAAGAAAGTCCCAGTATAATCACAAAAATGGAATTACGTTTCAACAAGAATGGGTTCTTAGATGAGTTAATAGCCTTTTCTTTTCCCAAAAAATAATTTCAAGTTCAAATCGTTTTGGGCCCAGCTATTGTTTTGGGTGCAAAATGGATTCACGGGGATTCACCCACCATTTTGGGGATAGAATTGGACGCATTTAGGAATGAAGACCATTTAGGATCTAGGAATTATCTAATCTAGTTTAGCTAAAAAATAATTCCAAAAATAAAAAAATACTTAAGAAAAGTAACCTGCGATTTTAGGATTTGGCATAGTTATTCATTCCAGTTACGTCAATCATAACTACAGGTTCATTTCCAATTACCCATGCATCATGTCCTGGAGGAACTATTGCTGCATCACCAGGACCAAGCTCTACTTCCTCACCATCATCCATTTTTACCATTAGTCTGCCTGAGACAATATACTGGGTGTGTAGTAATTCACAGCTATCTGTTTTTACAATTGGTTTTACACTAGTTGACCATTTCCAACCAGGTTGAACTGTACCTCGACCAAAAGTAACACCTTCTAAGGTAACAAGATCTAGTTTACCTTTATCAAATGTTCTTGTTTCGTCTGGAGAATCAAGACTTTTTCGATGAATTTTACTCATTGTGATTTGTTGTATTTGGTTGTTAAATTCTTTTGGAAATTTATATTCTATATTAAAAAATTAATTTCTAGTTTTGAATCTAGATAGATGATTTGCATTATTGTTCTTTTTTGGGTATGTAAGGAGATTTAACTCACTTTATGTCATTTCTCACAGTAATAATACTGTCAAAGCTTACAAGACATGGATCAAAAGAATTTACAAGGTTAAGCGACAACTCCCAAAAAGATGTGTTAAAGTTTCCCTTTTGGTGCACAGATTAG
The DNA here is from genome assembly GCA_037386265.1 of Nitrosopumilaceae archaeon. GTDB lineage: Archaea > Thermoproteota > Nitrososphaeria > Nitrososphaerales > Nitrosopumilaceae > Nitrosomaritimum. Next base: position 1,840 of record JARRMG010000024.1, on the reverse strand, counting down.
GAAACTTTTGAAGCGGATTTTAAAAAATCAGCATTTTTTCCTACCAGACTTTCATAATAGGCTAAAAGTGAGATATATTTTCCCTCCATGAAATTGATGTCCCGTTTAAGATTCTTAATTTCATTAGAGAGAGACTTTAGAAGGTCTTTCTTGAGAGAATCATCTCTAGCATGGTTTGAGGTTGCATATCCTCCTCTATGAAATTCTGTTTCCCTGAAATCATACATTGCAGATTTCCTCTCTTAATTGAATTTTGGAAGGAGTTGTCTTTGTCCTGTTTTTCATGAAGTTTCTCTTGTATTGGATAGCATGGCTCATCGAATGATAAAATGCTATTTTGAGATCCAATAATACAGGGTTTTGGGACAAATCTATCGCCTCTCCTCAAATAGCACCCAAGATAACCCCATTAGGTCTTCTGCAGTGTATTTCCTGTTTGAAAGAGTATTCACACTATTTTTTACAGGTACTCTCCTCTCCTGATTTGTTTTCAGCAAGTGTTGCTGGTTTTGAATGATGATTTGTTTCATGATTCAATATACAAAACGATAATCATATAGTCAGCTAAACATTAAGCGATATTTTTCAACAACCCTTGATAGTTCTGGAATATTCTTTCTAAGTTTTAATTAGTTTTGATTCATCAAATGATTCAGCATTTTTCCAAACATGTTCAAAATAGTCCTCACACCAATCCAAGAACACTGGATCTGCTGAAAAAAATCCTGAAACCATGTCATTATTTCCTTTAAGGTCTGGGAAAAAAACAATGGCCTCTTTTTCAGTGGATGTTAGGCAGACATGAAGTTTTTCTACCATTTTTCTTTTGACAATCCCATTTGAGATATGCTTTCTCCATGAGATATTTTTGAGAAGTTCATCCCTTTCTTTTTGAGGAACGGTAGTAAAATGATCAAAAATATATCGGATAGAGACATTCTGGTTTGCCTTTTCTACAACAACACGAGCTGTATCCAAAGGATACTGTGTAGTGATTATGTTTATGACTTTCTCAGAACCTTTTGCTATTCTTTTCAAGGTTTCTAGCACAGGACCCATACCAGTTGCATATTTTGAATTGGTTAAATCCCCAATTCTGCGAATAAATTTTGGGTCTAGATTTCCCATGGTGTGAGTTTGAAAAAACTGGTTGTGTTTGGATAGAAATTCAAATGAATCTAATTGTTGGACTATCATAAGACCAAATGGAGTAAGGAAAAACAGGTTGTCTGATTTTTTGTTAATTAAGCCACATTTTACAAGCCTTGAGGAATTTCTGTGAGCATCTTGAATTGATATGCCTAAGATACCAGCTATTTTGGAGAGTTTTTCGTCACCCTTTGCCAACATCTGCATCATTGAGCGTCTGGTTTCCCCTGCAAGCTCCATAAACAAATCGTCAATGTATGGCTCCTCCATATCAAATACAATCTACTGCTCATCTTATTACTTTATTTGATTCTTGCAAGTTTTGGGGTAGTGATAAAATTATGTTTACGTGGATTTGAACTTGTTGGGTTTAGTGGCTCATAGACTTCAAGAAAATAAAAAGAAAAGAGTTTTCTGTCTAGTATCCTAGTTTTTCACAGAGTTGTAATCCTTTTTCAGTGGGCTCAAAGACGATTTTCATGTATGGTGCCTTGTGTCCAGGTCGGTCTTCAAGTTGACCATGAACAGCAGTGAATACATTTCCTTCACACAATAGTCCCAAATTCTCACTTAGTTTGTGAGAGTTATCAGGCTCACCATAAGAAAGGTTTTCATCTTTATCATCCCAAATCCCTTTTACAATTCCCTTTTTTGGTATTGCAACATTAGAAGCATCATCAACCCCCGGATG
>JARRMG010000023.1:0-6821 GCA_037386265.1 Nitrosopumilaceae archaeon | reverse complement strand
CTGGTGTTGGTTCTGGTGTTGGTTCTGGTGTTGGTTCTGGGGTTGGTTCTGGTGTTGGTTCTGGTGTTGGGCTTCCAAACACAGATCCAATAATTTCTACTTCTTCAGTTCCAGAAGGCAATATCATACTAAGAGTTCGAGTCATAGCCGTTGTTTCAATTTCAGAATAAGTTGGTTCATCTCCATCTGCTAAAATAATAAAGGAATCATCATTTCCCAGATAGACGGAGTCAAAGAAACTTCGCTCAAATGTAACTTCAAGGGTCCCAGGAGAACTGTTAACATTAACGGTGAAAATCAAAGATATAAAATCCAAATCAGGTTCAATCCCAGTAACAGTTACACCATTTCCAACATACTCCACATCATATGCATTTCCTTCAACATTGACTGTTGCAGAATCTGCATAAACAAAAGCAGATGAAATTATTGCAACAGAAATTAAACTAAATGAAATTAACAGAACAGATCTAAGACTAGGAAGTTTCTTACCAATTTCATATTTCTGTTCATAACTGCCCGGACTACTCAACAAGAATTTTCCTCAAAATTGATGTTAAAAGAAATAAGATGACAATAAATCACGTATCAGTCAAGCTTTTTTGGTTATTTTTTTGAAATTAAAAGAACCAACAGGCTCAGATTACCCCTCGAAGGATCTGGATAATTTTTTCACCAATCACATTTGCGGCTAAGGATTGGGCCTCTTTGGTTTGAGCCCCAATATGAGGCGTAAGAATGACGTTATCTAATTCTGCCAATTTGTGATTGAGTGCAGGTTCTTTTTCAAAGACATCTAATGCAGCACCTCCCAGATTTCCATTTTTAAGAGCATCATATAGAGCGTCCTCATCTATAACACCACCCCTTGAGGTATTGATGATTTTAGCAGTTTTTTTCATTGTAGAAATTTTTTGAGCATCAATCAAATGATATGTTGAATCCAATAATGGGACATGCATTGAAACGTAATCGGAACTTTGCAATAAGGTGTTTAAATCAGCCTTCATCAAACCAACTTCTTTTGAAAATTCTTCATCAATTGGAATCACATCATAGCCGATAATATTCATGTTAAGTGCTTTGGCAAGTCGACCCAGTCTTTTTCCAATGTTACCCATCCCAATAATTCCAAGGTATTTTCCTCGAAGTTCAGTTCCCTTAAGTTCTTTTTTTAGCCATTGTCCATTACGAATTCCTCTATCACCACGAGTGGTTTGTCTTGCTAAAGATAACATTAATCCTAAAACTAATTCAGCTACTGCGTTCATTGCGCCTTCAACTGCATTAATTACTCGAATGTTTTTTGCTTTGGCAGCTTCTTGATCAACATTATCAAGTCCTACCCCCACACGAGCAATAATTTTACAATTTTCAGCTTTGTCAATAATTTCTTTTGTTATTGTTGTCCTACTTCTAACGATTACAATATTGAATGAGTGGATTTTTTCCATGATTTGTTCCGGTGTTATCGTCGGTTCATAAGAAACTTTGAGACCATTATCGTCTAGAATTTTATTTAAAATGGGATCAACTTCATCGCAAATTAAAACTGAATCTTCAAATCCCATAATATTCTGCATGATCTACTGAATATATTTCATTAAAAATAAAAAGAAAAAAAGGTTAAAAGATCAAGAAAGCATCTCAGCTACTACAGGAATTACTTCCCATAATGGAATCATGCCTTGTTCTTGCATTTCAGAAGCTACTTCGTCAGTGTACAAACCGTGAATGTTGATTGCAGGATGTGCAATACTGTTCATTCCCATTGGTGGTACAGCATCACTTGGGTTACCTAATGCATAAGCATAGGATGCCACTGGTGCTTCAATTACACCTTTCTCAACTAGAACTGGGTTCAAGCCAAATGGATCACCTGCTACAAAGATTGAAGCGGCGCCTGTGTAAATTGCTGCATAGTCGTGATTGACTGCTGCATATACACCTGGTTCGTCAAAGACAATATCTACAATTGCTCCTTGTGATCCTCCAATCAACCAAGTCTCAGTTGCTGCAGATTGAACTCTATTACCTTGTGTAACTCTATCCAAGATTTCTCCTACAATGTGGAAGAATAGTGGTTCGTTACCATGGTTTTCAATAAAGAGTCTCACATGTTGATCATTTTCGACAAACATGAGTTGTGACTGATATTGTTTGTGTTCAAGTCCATTCCATGGTTGTGCAACAAAGATGTTCTTGTTGGTATCACCTTTTACAAGTAAGTTATGAGCCATGTTTGGTACATAACCAAATTGCATTCCATTAACAACTGTTGCAGTGTTATGATGCATGAACATTGCTCCTGCATCATAATTGCCTTCAGGTGTAAGATACAATTGATTGTATTGAATTTGGAACTCTAATGCATCAGCAGAATAGAATTTTCTGTCGAGTTCACCGCTACCACTGGTTTTCTCTACCATTAGTTTCTTGTATCCGTTTGCAGGATCAACAATTGCAATTCCGTACATGCCGGAAAGTACGTGCTGATCCATACCAACTAGTTTAACACCAGAACAATGGTACTTGAAAGTACCTGCAGCTTCAGCGATGTAACAATACTGAGTTGTTTCCCCAGGATTGACTGACTCAAATGCTCCTGCAGTGATTTGGGATGCGTGCATATCATTACCGTGTCCAGTAACTTCCCAATCTGGAATTGATAGTGTCATCTTGACGACGTCACCTTGTGTAACTCTTAATGTTGGTCCTGGGACTTGTCCATTAAAGGTCATGGCATTGTAGGTTTTGCCACCCATAATTGGGAGCTCAACACTGTAGCCTTCCAAATTGAACTCGTGAACTGTACGTCCAGAGTTTTCTAATACACCACAATCAGTCTCTGCAAATGCTTGAGGCATTACAAGCTCTAAACCGCCCATTGCACGGATCTGATCCACGACATTTACATCCATTTTAGATGAGTCAATAGATTGACCTGCGATTTGGGTTTGTGTATATGTGCTTCCGAATAAGGTTGCTCCCATAACAGCTACTGCTGCAATGGTAAAGAGCATACTAGTACGCTTATTCATTAAGGTGCGTGACTCCGGAATCCTATATAATAATTGTCATTATGGGCATTTTGTGAACTTATGAACATTCTTGAAAAACAGTGAATAATGGGGAAATAACAGAATTTTTGGTTTGAAATTTAGATTAGACCAAGATTCACTAGGTAAAGTCAAAATTCCTTCAGATGCGTACTATGGAGCATTTACGGGAAGGGCAATTCAGCAATACCATGTCACTGGAAACAAAGCACATGAGAATTTGATTCAGTCGTTTGTCATGATAAAGCGATCAGCAGCTGTTGCAAATATGAAAACAAAGGCAATTGATCAAAAACGTGGAAGAGCGATAGTTTCAGCATGCGATAAAATTCTATCCGGGAAACACATAGACCAATTTGTTGTTGACATGATAAATTCTGGAGCTGGTACTGCCTTTAACATGAACTCAAATGAGGTAATTGCAAATGTTGCCCTAGAGGTTCTTCATAAGAAAAAAGGGCAGTATGAGCACCTACATCCAAATGACCATGTGAACATGTCACAATCCAGTAACGATACTTATCCCACTGCAATGCATGTCGCGATTCTAATGAATCTCAAAGATACAATACCTGCAATTGATAAACTGATCAAGTCATTAACCAAAAAATCAAAGCAATTTTCATCGTTTAAAAAAATTGGAAGAACACATTTGATGGACGCACTTCCTGTAACTTTGGGTAATGAATTTGCAGCATATGTGACTGCAATTACTAAAGCAAGAAACGCAATAGTTTCTGCTCAAAAGGAATTACAAAGCGTGGCACTTGGAGGAACCGCAGTTGGAACCGGAGCAAATACGCCCAAAGGTTACAGAAAAGTTGCAATATCAGAGCTTGCTAAAATTTCCAATCTTCCTCTAAAGCCAGAAAAGGATATGCAATTTTCTTTACAAAGTAAATTTGCAGTTGCTAATTTATCAGGAGCCCTTCGTAATTTAGCACTTGAGATTAACAAGCTTGCAAACGACATACGACTGATGGCATCAGGTCCAATTGCAGGATTGTCAGAAATAGGCATACCTGCAGTTCATGCAGGATCTTCTATAATGCCAGGTAAAGTAAATCCATCACTTGCCGAATGTATGAATATGATTTGCTTTAACATAATTGGAAATGATACTGCCGTTTCAAATGCTGCACAAGGAGGGCAATTTGAGCTAAATGTCATGCTGCCTGGAATGCTCAAGTGTATGTTAGAATCAACTGACATGCTAAAAAATTTCTTGCCAATATTCTCTGCAAATCTCATTGATGGGTTGACTGCAAATAGAGAAAAACTTAGAGCAGATATTGAAAATAGTCCTGTTATTGTTACTCTTCTTACACCAAAAATTGGATATCTCAAATCTGCAGAATTATTCAAAGAGTCACTTAAGACAGGTAAAACAATTAGAGAACTTGTCGTATCACAAAAACTGATGAGCAACAAAGAAATTGATTCTTTGTTTGGATAAATTATGGCAAAGATCTTTGTTGAGGCATATGGATGTTCTGCTAGTTTTTCAGACTCTGAAATGATTTCCGGACTTGTTGCAAATGGTGGACACACCTTGGTTGAAAGCTCATCAGAATCAGACCTAAATGTCATCGTAACTTGCTCAGTAAAAGATGCAACTGCCAACAAAATGATTCATAGAATAAAGTCACTAGCCAAAAAACCTCTGGTAGTAGCAGGATGTTTACCCAAAGCAGAAAAATCAACAGTGGAAAAATTTTCAGAAAATGCTAGTATGCTAGGTCCAAATTCCCTTGGAAAAACATTGCAAGTAATAGATACTACTCTAAAGGGAGGAAAGCAGATTGCTCTGGAGGATACTGATCTATCCAAAGTGGGACTTCCAAAGGTTCGTTTGAATCCCGTGGTCGGAATAGTAGAAATTGCTAGTGGGTGTATGAGCGAGTGTACCTTTTGCCAGACAAAATTATCCAAAGGAGATTTGCAAAGTTACCGAATAGGTGATATTGTAAGGCAAGTGGAAACTGAAATCCAGGAGGGATGCAAAGAAGTTTGGTTGACCTCAACTGACAACGGATGTTATGGATTTGATATTGGCACTGACTTACCATCTCTAATTGATACAGTTGCAGATATTCCCTACGACTTTAAGATCAGAGTAGGAATGATGAATCCAATGTATATGGCAAGAATCAAAGATAATTTGATTGAATCATTTGATAATAACAAAGTCTACAAGTTCCTCCATATTCCTGTTCAGAGCGGAAGCAATAAAGTTCTAAACGATATGAAGAGAGGTCATACTGCAGGCACGTTCAGAGATATTGTATCCAAGGCAAGAAGCAAATTCCCAGATTTTACCATTTCAAGTGACATCATAGTGGGATTTCCTTCAGAGACAGAAACGGATTTTGATATGACAGTTGATTTGATAAAAGAAACAAGACCAGATGTTGTTAACCTCTCAAGGTATAGTGCAAGACCAGGAACGGAGGCTGCAGAGTGGGAACAGATTGATGTATCAGAGGTAAAAAGAAGAAGCAAAATTATTTTTGATTTGATAAATCAAATTTCCTTTGAGAATAATCAAAAGTGGATAGGATGGAAAGGACAGGTCTTATTTGATGAGAAGACAGAAGAAGGAATCAAAGGAAGAAACCTCGCATACAAATCAATTTTTGTCAGCGATCCAGTAAAGATTGGTCAGGTTTGCGATGTAGAAATTACCGATGCCACAAAGCATAGCCTAATTGGAAAGATCGCTTGTTAAATTTTTTAGATCTGAGATTTGATTAAAAAAACGTAAGAAGGTTTTTTATCCAAATGATAGAATAACTCATAGAATGAGTTTTCAAGTTAAAGAGCCGATCTTAATTGTGGGACTAGGAGGTGCAGGCTCAAGATTGGCAGAAAAAGCCAAAGATGCAATTAATGCTGATTGTCTGATTGTAAGTAACGATCAGAATGACTTTCAAGAAAACTCACAATCAATAGCAGTTTCTACAGGATCTGTGATTAACCCATCTGTTCAACTTATTCGAGGCTCAGCTTACAAAAAAACAGAAGATATTAGATCAACAATTTCCAATTATTCCACAGTAATCTTAATGGCAAACATGGCTGGAAAATCAGGCTCTGCCATATCACCTGTCATATCTGAAATATGCAGAGAAACAGGTGCAGGCTTGATTTCATTTGCAATTATGCCCTTCAAATATGAAAAAGAAAGAATATTCAATTCAGGAATCGCTCTAAAGCGAATCAGGGCAGATTCGGATTGCACAGTAGTTCTTGACAATGATTCATTACTTGAAAGCAACCCAGACTTGAGTCCCAAGGAATGCTATACCATTGCAAATTCAGCAATATTGCACGTTGTAAAATCATTAAATTTCTCAGAAATTTCAAATGAAACCAACATCCTTACTGCAAGCAAACCAGGACAAGAGATCGAGGAATCACTCAGAGATTCTCTTAAAATGCTATATGACAATGCATCACCAAATACTGTGAAAAAATCAATTTTGTATGTATCTGGAGGAGAAAACATTCCAGTTGGAATCATAAACTCTATCTCAAATCTCTCAAGTAGCGTATTGAAGGATAGTAATTCTCAGGTAGATTTGACTTCATCTTCAGAGGAATCCAACATGGTGATGCTTTCATCAATCCAAGGCATGACCAAGTTTGATAACTATGACCCATTAGGAGTAATCCCACAAGAAGATACACTTGATTGGTCAAATCCTGATTGCAGTATTGATTGCAAACTTGACTTGTATCAGTTAGAATAAAATAATTTTT
>JARRMG010000022.1:0-6877 GCA_037386265.1 Nitrosopumilaceae archaeon | reverse complement strand
TGGTCCAGATGTCCTTAGAGTAAAACCAGTTGAAGGCTGGAAGAGAGGTAAAGCATTTGTCTTTTACCCAGAAAGATGTATTTCTGATGGTGCATGCATTGGTGTATGCCCAACAAAAGCAATCTTTTGGATGAGACCAATGGACTTTACCGTTGGACAACCAGTTCCACTCCACAAAGATTCAGTCTTCGTAAAAGGTTGGACCGAACTAGTAGACTAGTCGAATTCAATCATTTTCAATTTATTTTTATATTTTTTAGTTAAACTGCACTTGATTTTCCTTCGCGAATTTTAGGTGACCGTTTCAGCCAAATAATTATTCCAACAAACATAGCTGCAGGAATCAAAATAATCGCCATTGCCAATTCATAATAAAATGAAAGTCGTTGGGCTGGTTTTGTATGGTAGGCTTCATGAGTTGTTTTCTCTGGATTGTCATAAACAGCTCCAGTAAAATCAACCGATCTTTGAGCTTTATCCTCAACTGTTCCAGATACGGTAACACTTTCTTCGGATAAAATTGAAGAAGATTGAATTCCTTCTATCCTAACTATTATTGAGCCTGATTCGTCAAAAACAAAATTACGATAATCGCCCCCAATTTGGTTTAAACCCTCATCCCGGAAGATTTCTTTACCATTTTGAAAAATTACAAAGTCATACTTCATTTTTGCCAAATTTGAATTTGTTTGAGGATCATAGAATTGATAAACAAATTGAATTTTTTCGTGAGTTTTAATCACCGGTGGATCCCAAGAAAGATTAACTTCTATTTGTCTATCTGGAGTATATTGCATAAGTGGGAACTCTAATTTTTGTCCTGTTGCATCATGGGGATAATCTGGTATTTCGGTTTCAACAATTACTACTCCTTCCATCCACGGATGAATCGTACAGAAATATGAGAAAGTTCCAGACTCTTCAAAAGTAAAAGACCAAGAGTCGCCAGGCATGAATCGGTCACTATCAAAGTAACCATCTGGAGTTCCAAAATTATCACTCATCCAACCAAATCTTCCAGATCCTTCACCACTTGTGACTGTATGACCTTCTCTGTCATCATTATACCAAGTAACTGAATCACCAACAGTAATAGAAATGACTGGAGGATTATACCAAACCTCTGCAGGTGTATTCAATTCAGGATTAAATGCTCCATATGGGATATCTATAATGTAATCATCTGCGAAAGCCGGTGAAATTAAAGAAAGTATTCCTAGCGAAAAAATCAAAGCCCAATGATACAATATACTGTGAAGTTATCTTATGATCTCATATAAGGATAAGCAGATTTTCTTTAATGATTTTCAGAGATGATAATTAGAAACTATCTAAAGATATTTTTAAATCGTAATTTTTCTTGAAGATTATATGAAACGAATAGAAACTATTGTCCAAAGCGAAATCTCAAGAAAAGTTGTAAGAGCTATTAGAGATACTGGTGTGGGCGGAGTTACTCTGATAGAATCACTAGGTCAGGGAGCAGGCGACAGGCCCGAAATTGCAGGAAGGCAAATTGAATTTAATTCGACAGATGTAATCGTTACAGTAGTTAATGACTCTGAGGTAGATTCTGTAGTTTCGGCAATTATGGAGACTGCTCACACAGGCCAAAAAGGAGATGGAAAGATATTTGTCACTAACATTGAAGAATCATTTGATATTTCTACAAAACAAAAATCAACTGATAAAATCTAGTTTTTTATCAAGTTTTATCTTTCTTCTTGAATTTTCTTGTAACAAGATATCCTATATAGTCATGTTCTGGAGAAACTATATCGCTTTCAATTTTTTTAAAATTATAATTTTCAAGATTTTTAGCATTTTCATAAAATTCTTCCCCAATTATTAGTCCATTTGCAGGTGCGGTTCGATTTATTTTTGCACATCTATTAACAGTGGTTCCAAAAATATCATTAACTGAAGAGGTGGAAGTTCTTGCTATTCTTACTTGTCCAAAAGTTGCACTAGTTCTAAAATTAATTGAAGGAAGGCCTTCTTCGTTTAATTTTTTTACTATATCTTTATGTGATTCTCCTAACGTTAAGCAACAATTAAGGCACTTTTTCATTGTTAATTCGTTTTCTGAATGAAGAACTGGAAAATAAAATAGTAAAGCGTCACCGATATTTTTTACAACAATTCCACCAAAATTTCTTACAGTTAATGCAACAGAATTAAGGAAAATTCTGTAAAATTCACTGGTTTGAGAATCAGATAATTGAGATGTTATTTTGGTAGAATTCATTATATCAACCATACAAACACAATATTTTTCGCTGTAATCTGAAAACTGAAGCAAAATATCTTCTTGTTGTTTGATTACATCTTCTTTTTCTTTAATCTCAATCAAGGATTCTTGTAATTTTTGGGCCATTGAATCAAATGCGTGAGAGAGTTCTCCTATTTCATCACTAGTATTAATTTTTGTTCTAACTTCAAAATTGCCATCTGCAATGGTATTAGCTGCATTTTTTAGTTTGATTAATGGCTTTGAGAGAGTTCTTGCAATAATAAAAGCAATAATAGCCATGCCAGTGGTAATTAAAAGGCCAGTCTCAAAGATTCTTTCTTGAAGAATTAGAATAGGTTGAATTGTTTCAGACTCATCAATTTCTGCAAGAAGTACAAAACCTAAATCATCTGCACAATAAGAAGAACCGTAAATGGTAGTTCCTCTATAATCTAGATAAGATCCCTCGTAGTTTACTCCTTCGTTAAAACATTTTTGAACACCTAAAGTATCTACCTTTTGTTTAAAGATCGTATTTTCGATAAATCTAGATTCAGATAACATCAAGAAATCTCTATTTACAATATAGATTTCCCCTGATTCTCCAAGTCCACTTCTATTTAATAAAATGCTATCAATGGCTGCTGTTCTCATCCTGGAAATGACAACTCCAATTGCTTCATCTCCAAATTTACCATCCTCAGCAAAAATAGGAGATACGACAATCATTTTTTTGTTATTTTGAAAAGGCTCAAATTCAACAAATGATGATTTTAGTCCTTTTTCAAATAAAGGATCATTGATGAAATTATTTTTTTCAATTCTTCCAAGAGAAAAGAAGACCTCTCCATTTTTTCCAATTATTTTTACATCCTCAAAACCTATGGAAAATCCAATAAGAGTTTGAAATGCTTGAATTTGAGTAAGGAAGTCTCGTCTTTTTTCTTCTACTTTTTCTTCAATTTGTTCTTCTGGTGTTTGATTTAATTCATTGACAAGAATTTGTATCATAGGATCTGTAGAGATGATTTGATTTTGTTCTATGCGAGAATCAAATAGCAACCTAATTGTATCTCCTCGAATAGATGATTCGCCAAACAGTTGTTCTCCTGTTCTTTCTTTTAAAATCTGTTCAGCGTAATTAAAACTCAGAAAAGCCGTAATTGATAATGCGGTAATTGAAACAATCATTACCAAAATGATTAATTTTTTATCTATAGCAAAAGAAAATGCCAATTCATTTCTTATAGTATTTTATATGAATATCAAGTCTTTGATTTCAGAAATACTTGATTTATCGGAAATTTTTGTTGAAATCTAGGCATAATTTTTAATTTTAAGTTTAGAAACCTAATTTCCATCTAGATTTGGAGGATTTTTTATCTAAATTTTCAAGCATTTGGTAAGTAATGATAAATCCTTTTCCAACCATGGTATCATCTTTATTGTAATTGGTTTTATTTGGAACAAACTCGTTAGCCAGATCTTTTATCTTTTTGGTTTTAATGTCAAATAATCTAATCTCTTTTCCATCTTCTAATCTAATTTTTATATCATTACTAATTCCTTGTACAGAAAAATTTTCAAAGAATCTGAGAATTCCATCTCTTTTTAATTCTAAAATTACATCATAAGTTACCTTACTGCCATATAGTAAAATTTCTCTTGCCTTCAAATGTACATCATCTTCAAGGTTTAACGCGATAATTGTATCGGCCTCAAGGTATACTGTATTTACCACATTTTCAGCAATAATTTTACCTTTTGGAGCGGAGATTTGAGTTCTATGCTCTAGAGTTTGATACACTCCCACTCTGCCATCAGGGTCTTGAACTTTGTATTTTCTACCAAAAATATTTCCTACTACAGCATTTCCATTATCTATTTGTAGTATAGCACCATTTTCAATTCGGTATTTATTTTCAATAGGATCTACAAATTTAAAATCACCTTTGGTAAGATGGATGTTTGTTCTAAATTCTTCTGTCCATGAAGGACTTGTAATGTTTCCCTGCATAATTACAGGTCCATCATATGTCAAATCTCCTGCCATAAAATTTCCTTTAATTGAAAGAGCGTTGTTTGCTTTTCTTTCTAATTCAATTTCGCCTAAAGTTTTAGAGCCAAATAGTCTAGAACCAGTAGAATTGGATCTATTCAAAGCTGCAGCCCATTCTTGAGCAATTTTCATTTCTTTAGATAATTCTTGACCTAAAATTTGATTTTTTCTCTTTATGTCTTCTTCAGAATCTCCTGAAAATACTCTTGACTTTCGTAATTTTTCAATATCAGTGTCAGGATATTTTTTACCAATTTTTAGATCCTCATAGGCCTGTTTTATTTTGATAAATTGTTCATTATCTCCTCCTTTATCAGAATGAAATTGAAGAGCAAGTCTCCTAAAGCCATCACGAATTTCTTTTTCTGTGGATCCTTCCACAATCCCAAGTATATCGTAATTGCTTTTTACCATCTCTATCACAAATTTTTATTTGATCTAACCATAATCTCTACTATCTTATCGTTATACGAAATATGAAAGATATCCAATAAAAAGAATTTTTATTTTCAGACTAGTGATCAATGATGAAATTTTTGAAAAATGGTGGGATATCCCACATGTGTTTATTTTACCACTAAAACAGGAATTTTTGTTTTATGCATTACATAATTAGAGGTACTTCCAAGGAATGTTTCTTTTGCTCCACCCATTCCTCTAGCTCCTATCACAACCATGTCATATTTTCCTTTTTGAGCAAACTTGACAATTTCTGAGCCTGTATGGCCACCTCCAGTTTTGTACTTAAAAGAAGCACCAGCTTGTTGGGCACGTTTCATTGCTGGCCCAATCGCCTTTACGGCTTTTTCTTGTGCTTCATCTTTCATTTTTTGGGTATACTTTACTCCTGCTAAGAGTGGCAAATGAAATACGTAAAATCCAGTTATTTCGGCATTACTTTCTTTTGCAATTTCGATAGCTCTATCTAAGCCTCTTGTTGCATTTTTAGATCCATCAATTGGAACAAGGATTTTTTTGAATTTTGCCATAATTGCTCTTTTAATTCTTCAAATATATAAAAAGACTATGATTTCCACTATTGAAATTTTAAGTTCCAATCAAATTTCATTGACATTCAAAAATGAAAATTATGTTGAACTATTTATAGAAATCAAATAGGTAATAATTATTGTCAATTAATGAATTAGGTAACAAACCAATTACAATTCTAAAAAATTCAACAATATCAGACGTTATCAAAAAATTATTGGAGACTAAATTAAGTAGGTTAATCGTTGTAGAGGAAGGCAAACCGGTGGGCATTATCACTGAAAAGGATATAGGGTTGTTTCTCTTCTCAGAAACCTCAAAGCAAGGATTAGATGATATTCCTATTAGCAAAATAATGAAACCGATTTTATTTGTTGAGGAGAATCTAACTCCTCGTGAATCAGCAAAAATAATGATAGAGAAAGGAGTTAGTTCATTAACAATTGGATCTGAGGACAATGTAAAAAGAATTTTTACTAAAACAGATCTTGTGAAATTTTATTTGGAAAATTCTTTGGATAAAAAAATTGTTGATTATATGACTCATGATTATGTTTATACACATTCTGCAGCACCATTATTCAAAGTTGTAAAGAAAATGTTGGAAAATGGAGTTTCTAGAATTATTGTAAAAAATCAAAATGAAGAACCCATAGGAATTATTTCGTTCAGAGATTTGTTCAGAATTTCAATTGAATTGGGAAGTGAAGAAGATGATTCTGGTTTTACTATTTCTGATCAAATTAGAAAGGGATTTTTGTCTGAGGAAGGATTCGGAAACATCTCTCTTGCCAGAGAAGTGATGACTAAAGGTATTTTTTCAATAAAATTTAATGAAGATTTATCAAGTGCATGTAAATTAATTCTTGAAAATAATGTTAGTGGTCTGGTAGTTCTAGATGGGAATGGTTCTATTGCAGGAATTATCAGTAAAACAGACATTACTAAAGCAATTGCGGATTGAAAAAGCTTTGAAAATACATTAAAGAATGAAAAGTTCTAAATTTTAGATATGAATTGGCATTTTGATGATTTTATTTATGGCTCTATTGATGGAGCAGTCACTACTTTTGCAATCGTTGCAGGTGTAGTTGGAGCATCTTTATCTCCTGGAATAATTTTGATTTTGGGATTTGCAAATTTATTTGCAGATGGGTTCTCCATGGCAGCTGCCAACTATCAAGCTTCAAAGACCCGTAATGAGTATATCGAAATGAAAAGAAAGCAAGAAGAATGGGAAATCGATAATTTGGAAGAACAAGAAAAAGAAGAGATTAGAGACATTTACAGTAAAAAAGGATTCAAAGATGAATTACTGGAAGAAATTGTTCGAATAATTACATCCAGACGAAAAGTTTGGGTAGACACAATGATGAAAGAAGAATTGGGATTAATAGAAGATGAGAAAGAACCCCTAGACAGTTCGATTAGCACTTTTGTTGGGTTTAATTTGATTGGATTAATTCCTTTAATTCCTTTTATGGTGTTTATGGCAATAGGAGTTGATCCCAATTCTGAAGCGTTTTTTTATTCAATAATTTTTGTTGTGTCTGCTTTTTTCATAGTTGGGGTAATCAAGGGAAAAATTGTAAAAA
>JARRMG010000021.1:0-6938 GCA_037386265.1 Nitrosopumilaceae archaeon | reverse complement strand
TCCTTCATGGATCAAAAACAATGCCGGGTGGTGGGCAGACGGACAAATCGATGATAGCTCCTTTGTACAAGGAATTCAATGGCTTATCAAAGAAGGAATAATGAAAATCTCCTCTTGATAGGATTTTGAGAATGAACATTCAAATTGATTAAAGTAAGGGATCAAACTAGGTTTATTGAAAAATTATGGTTGGTCTTGTAATTTATCCAAAACGCCATCTTCAAAAATTAATCAACAAAGGAGATTACATTGAAGCCATCGAATATGCCAAAAGTATAGAATCAAAATATGAAAATGATTACGATTTCTGGTTTATTTTTGGAGGGATTTACTTTATTCTTGATGATGCAAAAAAAGCAATTTCTTACTTTGAAAAAGCCCTTAGTTTGAAAAACGATGATGTTGAAACATTAATGATGAAAACAAATGCGCATCTATTTTTGGAACAAAAAGATGATGCAATCGAGTGCTGCAAAAGAATAATCCAAGTAGAGCCAGAAAATTATGAAGCACACGGATTGCTAGAAAAATTAGAAAATATCAGCTAGTTTTGTTTTTTCATCTCATAGACGTTTTCAAGTAGCCAATCACAAAATTTTGTTACCTTTTCATCAAACTCTGTCCAAATATGAACAGAATGCGGAAGGATATCTATTTTCCAATCCTTTGTAAAAACCCGCACTCCTTCTTTGTCTTCATACATGTAAGCATCTTCAATTTGGATATCCTGCAGGATCTCCTTTGCCTTTTCTTTGATTATGTTTCTGTCAATTGGGAATCTATTTTTTTCATAGTCAACAATTAGGCTTAGGTCTCTTTTTCCATACATGTCATATTCCTCAATTCTTCCCTCTTTTGGAAAATTCACCACCAAATTGATGTTGTATTTTTTTCCAACTTTTTTTCCAATCTCTACTATTCTTGAATACCCCATAGCAGGATTCTTTTTTAACAAGAATCTGATTTGTGCCAGATCTCGCTTCAATTGCTCTTGCAGGTCTGAAACAATATCAGAAAATATCATGTTTTCACTTTACCCAATCCCATTATAATCATTGATCTCACACAGGATTAGTTTTTTTAGCTGGATGAATTAGGGTGTGTAATGGCAATGCCTATGGATTATGATGGTCTTCGCACTGATGATGCGTCTCTGAGGACAGACAATGTGAATGATTACAAAATAACTTGTATGGATTTTATCAAAGACATCTCAAAGGATTATCATGCATGGGTTGATTACTATAAACTTCCTGATGATGAAGATAAACGCAGAAGAGCCGGAATTGAATCTACCATAAAAAGAACTAATGAATGGATTGCAAAGGTTTCTCAGACTATTCAGGCAGTAGATGTCGTGATGAATGACGGTATTCAAAAAATGGCAGAATCAACTGCTGGCAAACCATTTCAAATTGGTGTGTTTGTAAACGGGACCTCTAGTTACACAAAGGCAAATTCTGGTATTATTGATGTAAATGTAAAGGCTTCAGGAAGAAATGGTCGCAAAACAAAACTTGGATATCATTTCAAAAATGACCGCTTTAGAATAGAATCTACATGCGATGCTTTTTTAGATGAGGGAAATTTACCAGAAGAAGAATTTGATTTGATGGATATTCATCTCAAACTTCATGCAGAAAACGCAAAACAGCGAGATGTAATCTCTTTTACTGTGACAATCAGTGAGATGGAAAACGATGTAGAGATTGACCGGAGAGGCTTGACTACTGTTGTTCATGTAGTGTAATCTCAATTGAAACTCTTTTTTCTTCAGCCCTTTTTTCGTCGGGGTATTTCAATTGTGAAATTTTCTGATTTAATGCATCGTCTCTAACAATTTTAGCTGATCCCACAAAAGTGGAATTATCATAAATTACTTTAACTGTAGAGTTTGCCATGGCGTTTTGAAACCAGTCACTGTCTGGTCTATGTCTTGAAAAATAGATTTTATCATTATGTTTTACACCTCTTAGCATTACTTGGTGCTCCCTACCGCTAATTCTTCCCTTCGTTACCAGAACTCCTCTAAATGGACTATCTTTAATTTCCACGCAGGAATAAATCTGTCAAGTAATTTAACCCCATTGATAGAAAATTCTGATATTTGGTATGATAAGCAAATCTCTACAGAACTTACCATGTCAGTAAAACTTGAAGATTCAACACCAAAAATGATTCCAGCCGACTCTTTTACCGGAAAAAAAGTAATCGATAGAGAGGGTATAGATTATGGTAAGGTAAAGCACATCCACATTAACCCAAACACGCTTTGTGTTTGTGGCGTAACTATCCATCAGGGATTCAGGCGGGATTATTTCCTTGCAGAAGACTATGTGGATAAATTTACAGAAAAAACACTCCTTCTTAGCAGACCTCCTATAAGAATAGGAATTCCAGTAATAGATACTGATAGGAGAAAAATTGGTAAGGTAAAGCGCATTCACAGACACCCTGATACCAAAGAAATTGAATCCATTGAAATTGCAGATGGAATTACTCATTCTAAAATTATATCAAAATCTGAAATCTGGGGAGTTGGAGAAAAGGTAATTCTTGGAATGACAAAAGACCAATTCAAGAAACTCGAATAGTCTAGGTTTCTTTGGTCATTCTTTTCATTAACCATGCCCATTCAGGTCTTTCTTCTTCTTCTTTGGGCTGAGCCTCTTCTTTCATGAAAAATTCTAAAATTTCATTATGATTTGAATTTTTAGTATAATTGTTTTTCACAAACTAGTTTCTTTTAACACATTTTGCCATCAAATGATAAAATAATTGAAAAGGAGATCAAACCTAATCAGGTATCGGGCAATAATGAGAAGGGCTTGATTCCTTAATTGTAATAATTTTCTGAGACATATAAGGGAGACGTATAATTTATCAGTGCCATTTCGTTTTGATAATTAAAAAATCATGGTATTAGATGTGATATCACAAATCCAATACCATGTTGTGCTAGGTAGATGATTCTTACAAAATTTCTATTTAATATCGATGGACGATTTATCAGAAAAAATCAGGATGATTGGTTTTGGGATTGCTCTTGCAATTCCTCATAATGTCTTATGGATTCTAAAAGCTGCTTTTTTGAAATTGTTCCCTCGTTGATTATTTTCTTATATAACTCCGGATAGATAAATTCGCGCTCAGAGTATTCTATAATCTTGTTGTAATCTTCTTGGAAGTAGTGTGGTATTTCTCCTGACCCTAGTGTGGATTTTACAGGAAAACCATAGGCAAAAGCTAGGACATCATGTCTGAGCCCTTTAGTTTTAAATTCATTTAATGGCAAATGAGTTTGAAGAAAATCAATTACTTCGGGCTTGTTAATTATCCATTGATGAAGCCACTTTTCATCTTCTATTTTGTGGTGTTTCATTCTGTTGTAAATAAAAAATAAATCAAATCGTAAAATATTATGACCAATAATTTTGAGTCTGTCAGTTCCCACTCCTCTCTGTAAATCTACTACAAGATCATAGAATTTTTTTAGCATCTCTTTTTCACCCATCTCCCATTCCTTTAATCGGAAGACATGACCGTTGTTAATTTTGTATGTGATTAGTATTACTTTGCCCTCAAAAGGAGTGAGCCCTCCTCTATCAAACTTCCAAAAGAGATCTTTGTTGTCTGAATTTCTATTTAGTTCTCCAGAATCTATCTTTTCTTTTATCTGAAAATACTCTTCTTTTGAAAGTAATGGTGCAGTTTCAATATCTAAAAAAAGATCAGGCAATAATCTCCATCATAAAAAATCAAAGATTAGGTTTTCGAGATAAAAAAGTTGAGCTGTAATTGAATTGCCATCAATTTTTTAATTTATGGGCTAGTGACAGTAAATACATCTTCCAAAATAACTGATCTACCATTTGAATTAGTGGCAATTACATCATAGAAAAATACCCTGTCAGGTCCAGCTCCACTTCGTGACACCTCAATGTTGATAGTATGAGAATCCATAATCACAGTTGAAAGAATTTTTGGTGTCCATTTTTCTCCTCCGAAAGTAATTGATGTTGATGAATCAAATCCTACGCCTTCAATCATGACAGATTCTGTGGTTCCCTTGATCATTGTGTTTGGAGTAATATTGGAAATTGTCAAATCTTCTTCCTCGCCTTCAATTGATGAAATTTGCACTGTAGTTGATGCAGTATCTGTTTCTCCATCATTATCAGTAACAGTTAGAGAAATATTGTATGTTCCAGCATACGAATAAGTGTGATGTGGAACTACTCCTGTCCCTGAACTGCCATCTCCAAAATCCCAGGAATAACTTGTAATCGAGCCATTAGGGTCCTCTGATGCAGATCCGTCAAATGCTATTGAATCACCTTCATTTCCAGAGTATGGCCCTCCTACATCAGCTGTTGGCGATTGATTGGAAGATCCTCCTTTGAATATTGTAACTGTTTCTGAAACATGATTTGCATCAGAATTGTAAATTGTATTTGTATCTGCAATGTTAGTTATTGCAAATATCAAACTTTCATCTCTAGTAGTTTGGGAAACTTGACATTGACCTGCATCAGTAACACAACTGGAGCTTTGTCCGTTTTGCCAAGTTCCTGCGACTGTGGCTCCTGAATAAGGATTTTCTTCTTCGTCATTTACAAAAATTGTAGCCGTTCCTTTCCAACGCTTCTTATCGTCTGCGTCTCCAACTATGTCTTCTAGGTGCAATTCACTTTGTTGGTTTACAGATAAAAAAACGGTGGCAATGTTACTGTCAAATTCACCGTCATTGGCTTGGAATGTAAAAGAATCATTTCCATTAAAATTATTGTCAGGTGTGTAAGTCAAATTTGGTTCTACTCCTGTTAGTATACCGTTTGATGGACCATCAACAACACTGAAGGAAAGTGTAGTGTCATCTACATCTGATCCTGTAAGTGTTATTCCAACTGGAGTATCTTCATTGGTAATTATGGATTGATCATCAGCTATTGGTGCATCATTTGTTGGAAAAACAGTAATGGATACAGTTGCTTGGTTACTTGTTGCACCGGTATCATCTTTTATGGTATATGTCAAACTATCAAAATCTGTTTCAGAGCCATCATGTGAATAATCTATTGAACCATCGTTATTGATTAATGCCATGCCATTGAGTGGTTCTGTCACTATGTTGATTGTACTTGGATCAATCACTCCATCCGAGTCTGTGTCATTTGACGCAAGATCGATATTTGTAGAATCTCCTTCATTTATAGAGGCTGAATCATTTACTGCCACTGGTGATTCGTTGGATGACGCTGATCCTAAAACCTGGTTTATCGCATTTAGAAGCGATGTGCCATCATAGGTATCTTGTCCCAGCTCCCAGATCATAATTCCTCCATAATCATTATCTAAAACATATTGTGCCTTTTGTTGAACCAAATCAACTCCATTAAACCAGTGTCCATCACAAGTATTCACTTCTGGTTGTCCCTCAAGTGAACATGAATCTACCATAGGTTCATACATCAATGCACTAGACCAGCCATCAGTTCTTCCATAAAATGGAATTCCCATCATTAGTTTTTCTGGAGGAAATCCTACTTCCTCATAATCACTTAGAGCCACAATTGCATCTGAATACAAAGAGTGCTCTGCACTATTCCAGTTCATATCATAAGTCATAATGTTTGCCCAATTTAGAGAATCTATTGTAGAGGGAAGGAGTTCGATTCTTTCTGAATTTACTGCAGCAGTAACTAGTTTTCCCTGTGGTTGAAGAGCAGATGCTAAATCCCCTAACAGCAAAGCCATGTTGTTCTTTTTGGCATCTGTGTCAATTGGTTCCCAATTAATATCGACCCCATCTAGATTATTATCTATTAGAAAATTTTTTACATTGTTTACAAAATTAGTTCTTGCTGTTTCGTTAGCAGTCATTGCGGGAAAGTCACTAGACATTCCTCCGCCACCAATGGTAACCAGAACGTTTACTCCGGATGCATGAGCATCATCTCTGATTGTTTCAAGTTGGCCAATGTTGATATTATTTGTAATTAAAGACCCGTCAAATTTTGGATATATTCCAAAATAATTAATGTCAGTTACCTTGGAATAGTCCATATTACCAATGTCTGACCCTCTATAATATGGGAAATATCCCACAATTCTTGGAGCAGTCTCAGCTTCAGCGGTTGGAAGTACGAATGGTGAAAATTGTACTACTCCCGAGCTTGTCAAAATTAATAATCCAAGTAGTACCGGTATTACTTTTCTTTGGGTTTGCACCTTACCATCCCTATCGCCAAAATTCTTTGAGAGAAAATTCCTATTAAAGATGATTAAATGTAATATGGATTTTTAACACAGAACACGCTTGAGCAACCTGATAATTTTATCCAAAAGTGTATGATAAAATTATGAAATCCTTTTTGAAATAAAATAATATAAATTGAAATTCCCTAAGATTAGGAATTGTCTTTATTGCATTGATTACACGTGGGGATTCCGTCTATTACTGTAATCTCTACATTTGATGAATGACACATCTGACATAAGCCCTTCATACTGAAAAAATTTTTCTAGACCTTTAAATTTTTTATGAGGATCGGCTGGAAAAAACACTTAGCAATTTATAATTGAGATTGGCGCAAAAGGTGTTGCATTCTATAGAAACAAAGTCTCTCTCCAAAACTTTTGGTGACGTAAAGGCAGTTGATGACATTTCGTTTTATGTTGAAACTGGAGAGATCTTTGGATTTTTGGGGCCAAACGGGGCTGGAAAAAGCACCACCATAATGATTTTGACTACTCTGCTAAAGCCAACATCTGGACAAGCATTGGTTTCTGGAATTGATGTCACAAATAACCCTAAACAGGTTCGGGAAAAAATTGGTTATGTTCAACAAGAAACTACTGTTGATGAGTATCTTACTGGAAGGGAAAACCTACTACTGCAGGCAAGACTAAACCACATTCCTAAATCTCAGATGGAT
>JARRMG010000020.1:0-16692 GCA_037386265.1 Nitrosopumilaceae archaeon | reverse complement strand
CACATCAGAGTTTGTGGAATGATAAGATCAATATCATGTTTGATCCTGCTGATACCGTAGCACAAATGAGCCAAAAGGGAAGATACTACATTGGTGGAATTTTAGATCATGCCAGTGCATTATGTGCAATAACAAATCCTACAACAAATTCCTATAAGCGATTGGTACCAGGTTTTGAGGCCCCAGTAAATGTATGTTGGGGAATGGGAAATAGATCTGCTGCAATTCGTGTTCCCATGTATTATAGAAATCAAGAAAAAAGTAAAAGAATTGAATATCGAGTACCTGATCCTACTGCAAACATTTACCTCCTTGAAGCGGCTCTATTATTAGCGGGATTAGATGGAATAAAAAATAAAATTGATCCGGGTGACCCGGTTGAAGAGAATGTTTACAAATTAAGTCCAGAAAAGAAGAGAGAATACAATATTGGATCACTCCCAGTTTCATTAAAAGATGCACTAGATTCTTTAAAAAGTGATCAACATTTCTTAGAAGAAGTTTTTACAAAAGATTTCCTTGAAAAATACACGGAATTAAAGTATAAGGAATACATCGACACTTCCCAAGCAGTAGGTGTTTGGGCAAATGCTGTGTATTCTTTATCCTTTAATTCTGAATATTTATCAAGAAAATCCTTTGTAAAAACTTCCTCAAGGAATTTTTGATCACTATTAAGCGAATCAAGAGCTCCTTTTAATGAAACTGGGAGAGTTCGGATATTATACTCTCGTTTCTTTTCTGCACTTAGTTTGTAAACATTTTCTTCTACAGGATCTCCAGGATCTATTTTATTTTTAATTCCATCTAAACCCGCTAACAAAAGTGCAGCTTCAAGAAGGTAAATGTTAGCAGTAGGATCAGGAACACGATACTCAATTCTCTTGCTTTTTTCTTGATTTCTATAATACATAGGAACTCTTATCGCCGCAGAACGATTTCCCATTCCCCAACAAACATTAACTGGAGCTTCAAAACCTGGGACAAGTCGTTTGTAAGAATTGGTTGTGGGGTTTGTAATTGCACATAGTGCAGAAGCATGTTCTAAAATTCCACCGATGTAGTACCTACCCTTTTGGCTCAATTGTGCTACAGTATCAGCTGGATCAAACATGACGTTGATGTTATCATTCCATAAACTTTGGTGAGTATGCATTGCAGAAGCATTATCTCCAAAAATTGGTTTTGGCATAAATGTAGCCACTTTGTTTTTTCTTTTTGCTTTTACCTTAACAATATTTTTGACGGCAACTACGCTATCAGCCATGGCAATCATTTCATCGTAAACTAGGTTGATTTCACATTGGCCTGAAGTTGCCACTTCATGATGTTCTGCTTCTATTTTTATTCCAAAATGATTGTAAAGATCATCGCATATGTCTTTTCGAAATGTCTCAAGGGTATCTTTTGGCTGTGATGGATAATAACCCTCTTTGATATCAATAGCTGTACTGACATTTCCCTTTGCCCAAGGAGATTCTTTTGATTCAATTGAGTACCCTGAACCTCCATAGGAGTGAGTTGCAGCATATGGTGAAGGATAAACATTGATTGTATCAAATACAAAAAATTCTATTTCAGGTCCCCAATTTGTATGAGTTAATCCAAATTCGTTTAATTTTTTAGAAGCCTTGTATGCAATTCCTCTTGAATCTCGATTGTATCGAGTTTCTTCTACCGTGTTACCCTCATAAAGATCACAAAAGAGAATTGCATTTTTGCGATTTCCTTGATCATAATCACTAGGTAAAATTCGAAAAGAATTTGGATCGGGTTTTAAAATCATATCTGAGTTATTCACAGTTTTGAAACCAACAATCGAACTTGCATCTAATTTTTCCAAACCATTTTCAAAACTGCTCTTATCAACCGCATAACTTGGCATTCCAAGTCTATGTAGTTCTCCAAAAATATCAACAAACCAAAAGTTTAGGAATGTAATGTTTTCATCTTTCACAGTTTGTAATACTTGATCTACATTCAACTATTTTTTTAGAAAACTATTACACTAATGTTAGTTAGTAAGATTGTTTTAGCTATCTTGTAAAGAGTAAAAAAATCCCTAGTGAGACATTTTTACGCCATACTTTTGTTCTAATTCATCTTCAAAGAAGAATTTTTCCTCAAATGCTGGTTTCAGATCATCCAACCAAATAGCATTCTCATCATATTTTGCAAAAAATGGCTTTGAAACCCAATCTTCATTCCTTCCTTGCAAGAAACGCAAAGAAAATACTTTTTGTCCATTTACAGTAACAACTCCATCTACCTGGACTTTACCTGGAGTAGCCGACATACTTGGGCCTCTAACTGTTCTTCCTAATCCACTAACTTGTTTGTAGGCATTTCGGAAAATTTCTTGAGCTTTTGCTAATGGGACACCGAAATAATGTTGAGCTCCAGTATCTCTAACAACAAACATGTAATATGGAACACATCCTAATTGAACTTGTTTTGTCCACATCTTGGCCCACATGTCTGCATCATCATTGATATGAGCTAAAAGAGGCGATTGAGTTCTAATTTGAGCACCAGTAGCTCTGACTTCTTGAATTGCTCGTTTTACAGAATCAGTAGATAATTCAGTTAGGTGGTTAAAATGTGCCATAAAGGCCAAATGGAGTCCACTTTTAGTTACCTTCCTAAATACATCCAGCATAAGGTCAGAGTCGTCGTCGGTGAGGAATTTGTATGGCCAATATGAAAGAGATTTAGTACCAATTCTGATTGTTTTCAAATTTGGAAGTTTTGCTTCAATCAAAGTTTCAATGTATTTTGAAAACATTTTAGCTTTCATGATCATTGGATCTCCGCCGGTGAATAGCACATCAGTTATTTCAGGATGCTCAATAAGATATTGAACTAATTGCTCTCCTTCTTTCATGGCAAATTTCATTTCATCCATTCCAACAAATTGTGGCCATCGAAAACAAAAACTACAATATGCATGACATGTTTGACTTTGGCTTGGGAAAAATAGACAAGTCTCTTTGTATTTATGTTGCATCCCATAAAGTTTTGTTCCATCCTTTAGAGTTGGAACATTTAGCTCCATTTGTCCGGCTGGATGTGGGTTTAATTGTAATCGAATTTCATTTGCTACATTAGCAATTTCTTTTTTATCAGAAGTGTTTTTTAGTGTATTAGCCATTTTTTCAAAATGATCTTGTTTTAGCATTCCTTTTTGTGGAAATGTTAGAACATACATTGGATCATTTGGGATATTATCCCAATCAATTAATTGCTCAATTACATAATTATTTGCTTTAAAAGGTAATACATTTCCTACTACCTCCATATCAAATTGTTCTTGTTCGGTGAGTTTTTGTATTTGTGGAATTTCTCGAAAATTTGCTAAAGTATAAGATTTTAGTGATGGTTTTTCATCCCACACAGTCTCTTGATAAGTCATTTAATACAATAGTCCCCTACCATTGTTAAAGGTTAAGGAATTTTTAGGCACAAAAAATAATATTTTAAAAACAAAGATTTTGATTAAAACAAATATGATAAACTAGCCTAACCTTTGTATTCAAGATATTCAAATCATTTAGAATAGAGAACAAACCATGGCCGAAGAGGATATTTCGCAAATTTCAGTTGGACAATTTGAAACAGTATCTCAATTACTAGCCTCATCAGAATCTCTGCAAATTGCCTTCATTGTTATGATTGTAGGCATAATTGCAATTGCTGCAGCATATAGTAAATTTTCGGGATGGGTAAGATCGCAAAAAATATACTATTCACGACCACATTTATCCAGATTTGTTCGCAAAGCAGTGCTTCCTTTTTTTGCAATAGCATTGATTTCATCAACAAATGCATACATTCAGACTTCTGGATTATTTGACCAAAATATAGCAGCCGAAGGAGATTTATCTGCAGAGGCTACATTTGCAAAAATTCTCAATACATTCAATATTTTGGTAATAGGGTATACCATTTCTCATCTTATTCCTATAGCATTAACTAAACGTGAAAAATCAGAACTTGAAAAAGAAGATTTTGGTGCTTGGTTTGACCACAGGGGTTTTTCGGATGACAAGGATGATTTGTTTCATAAGTTGTACAAATGGGTTCCACCAAAATTGGCACCAGAAGAAATTACAGAAGAGGAATTCCAAAAAAATCTAAAAACTGAAGAAGGCTTAAAATTTTTAGAAGAATTTCGAACAACCAAAGGTAATTCAATTGGTAGTTATGAAAAATTAGTAAAAGATCCATTTGAAGAATGGAAAAAATCTGAGAGAGAGAAATATCAAAAATATTTTAAAAATTGTATAACCGGAAATAATCAATCTGGTCGAAAGCTAAAACCAGGTGCTAAACCAGAAGAAATATTTCCTATTGATATTTGGAGAGAAGAAAAAAGGATCCATGGTTTTGAACCAATAATACCAAGCTCAAGACCTCCAGGATATGCAAGTAAGAAAAAAGAAGGGGTTCCAAAATCTGCAAAACAATTTTTACCCATAGGAATTTTTGTAGCTACAATTCTTGGAGTTCTAGCTTGGTGGGGAGTAGATTTGTTTGTTTTGGCAACTGCAACTGGTGGCTTCTCTATTGGAATAGGTTTAGCTTTGCAAGATACCATGCAAAATTATTTTGCTTATCTTGTTATTAGAAAAGATAAGATTTTTGAAGAAGGTGATCGGGTTCAGCTTGATACAGGATACAATGGATATGTGCACAAAATTACGCCTAGAGTTACTTATGTTAGAGATGCATTGCACGAGTCCTTAGCAATAATTCCCACTAGACAATTGGTTTCCTCTCAAATTGTAAACTATACTAAAGAAAACAAGCTAGTTCCGGCAGTTGTGAAAGTTGGTGTATCATATTTGAATAATCCAAGGCAAGTAGCATCAATTCTTGTTAAAGTTGGTAAGCGTGGAATGAAAGAAATTGTAGATGTGAAAGGTAGACATCTTGTACGACAAAATAGATGTCCATATCTAGATAAAAATAAGAAAAGCTGTGGATGTGATCAAGACCTTCATGTAGATATTACTCAACCTGTAGTTAGATTTAATGAATTTAATGATTCATCATTGGATTTTTCCATGTGGTTATATGTCAAAGATTATGGAGCTCAATTCAAAACAAAGACAGATCTTAGGATGATCATGTACGAAGAATTTCAAAAATATGATATTAGAATTCCATGGCCAATTAGAACAATCTATCAAGGTGATGAAAAAAGAGAGAATGAAGAGATTAGTCAGAAAGATGCAGACAGAAATCAAGTCATTGATAAATATGGAATGGGAGACATTGGCCGTGGTGAAGGAGAGGAATAGTTTACTTTTCTCAAAACTTAAGAATCCCATTACTACACGATCCTTTGTTGATTAGTGTAATTGCAGGAAATTCCTCAGAAGAAATAGCAAAAAAACTATCAAAGAAATTAAAAGGAAATTTGGTAAAAGCGGAAATTAGAGTATTTCCAGATGGAGAAAGTAAGATTACATTAAAAGGAAAAATCTCAAAAGGTAAGATAATTGTAGTTCAATCAATTTTTCCACCTGTTGATTCTAATCTGTTTCAAGCATTATCTCTAATCTCAAAGGCAAAAGAGTATTCCTCGGAGGTAGTAATTGTAATTCCATATTTGGGATATGCCAGGCAAGATAGAGAATTCTTACCCGGAGAAATAGTCAGTATGAAGGTTCTTGGGCAGTTATTCAGAGGAGTTGGAGCATCAAAGGTAATTGTTGTTGATATTCACAGTAAGATCGGATTAAAGCTCTTTAGAATAAAATCAGAAAATGTAACTGCCATTCCAGATTTGGTTGGATATTTTAAAAAATTAGACCTGAAAAATCCTCTAGTGATTTCTCCAGATCAAGGAGGTAAACAAAGGGCAAAGGAATTTGCCAATGAATACAAATCCGAATTTCTGGCCTTAAAAAAACAAAGAGATCGTAAAACTGGCAAAGTTCAAATCAAGACTGAAAACCTAGATGAAGTTCATGGTAGAGATCTGATTATAGTTGATGACATGATTAGTACTGGTGGAAGTATAATAAAAGCAACAGAATTTCTTAAGAAACAAAAATGTAAACGTGTTTTTGTTGCATGTACCCATGCACTTTTAATTGATAACGCAGAAAAGAAAATTAGAAAAGCTGGAGTTACAAAAATTATTAGCACAAATACAATTCCCGGAAAAACTTCAATAGTTGATGTTTCAAATACAATTGCAAAGGCAATAAAGTAATGCCTGAAAGTTTTTTTATACTAACCAAAGAAAATTTAGAATTAGCAAAAGATGAAATTATCGCCATTGCAAAAACATATGATAGATTTGCCAAAGCAAAATCTTTTTCTAATTTAGTAATAATTCAATCTGCTATAAGTTGGGAAAAAATTGCAAAACGTGCAACTTTTGTTAAATTATCAGGACAGATTTTACGTAAAATGTCAGGTCTTTTTTTGGGTGAAGAAAACTATGAAGTTTTAAAAAATGCAAAAACATTTGCGTGTAGAATTGTTAATTTATCTTCAAAACAATTTGACATTCAGGGATTAGAAAGTTCCATGGGAGATATGATATCAAAATTATCTTCAGCTGAAGTTGATCTAAAAAATCCAGAAATTATTATCTACTTGATATTTACAAACCAACAAAACTTTTTTGGATTTTCAAAACCTTACAAAAATCCTAAGCGCCCTAAAAAAATTAAAAAACATCCCCATGAATTAGATTGGAAGCTTGCAAGAGTCATGATCAACTTAATTGGTCTAAAAGAAGGAGAAACTGTTTGTGATCCTTTTTGTGGTACAGGAACAACACTTCTTGAGGCTGAATCTATGGGAATTAAAGCGATAGGAGTTGATTTTGATGAGAAAATGTATCATTTAACAAAAGAAAATTTGGAGGCAAACCAGTTCAATTCAAAGATGAACCCTTCAAAAATCTATGATATCTATAGGCATAAAAGCTTGACAAGGACAATTCTGATTAAATGAAACTTGTGTTTTTAGGAACATCAGCAGCTCAACCCACTGAGAATCGTGGATTATCTTGCATATGCCTAGAACGAGAAGGCGAGATACTAATGTTTGATGCGGGAGAGGCAGCACAGATTTCTTATCTAAAATCTGGTTTAGGATGGAATAAAAAAATGAAAATTTTTGTTACACATCTTCATGGTGATCATTGTATCGGAATTTTAGGTCTTCTTCAAACAATGACAATGCAACATAGAACAGAACCCCTGGAAATTTATGGTCCAAAGGGGATTGATGATTTTATATCAGCAAATATTCGAGTGTTGAACTTTGGATTATCATTTCCAATAATGATTTCAATTACATCAGAAGGAAAAATTTTAGACTCAAAACATTATTCCATTTTTGCATGTAAAGCTAGTCATTCCATTACTGCATATTCATATCGTTTTGAAGAAAAAGATAAACCTGGTAGATTTAATCTGGAAAAAGCAAAAGCATTAGGAATTCCTGAAGGACATTTATGGAATAAATTACAAAACGGAGAACAAATTGAAGTTAATGGGAGAATAATTAAATCTGAACAAGTTCTGGGGGATAAAAGACCTGGAAAGAAAATTGGGATTTCAGGAGATACTACACCTACTGATGAATTGGAAAAATTTTTTGAAGGCTGTGATTATCTTGTCTTTGATTCGACATTCTTAGATGAAATAAAAGATAAAGCCGTTGAAACACATCATTCTACTGCCAAACAAGCTGCAACACTCGGAAAAAAGGCAAGTGTGAAAAATCTAATACTTACTCATTTTTCTGCACGATATAAAGATGAAAAACAACACCTTGAAGAGGCAAAAAAGATTCATGATTCAGTCATTACTGCTAGGGACCTTTTGGAAATTGAAATAAAATAAGATGAAGGAACAAATTGAGGAGCAATTAAAAAATGCACAAAAAGTAGTTTTTGTTACAGGAGCAGGGATATCACAAGAAAGTGGAATTCCTACCTTTAGGGGAAAAGATGGTTTGTGGCGTAACTATGATGCTATGAAATTAGCTACCATTGATGCCTTTTACGAAAATCCAAAACTTGTTTGGGAATGGTATAATGAAAGAAGGCAAAATATTTTCAATGCTGAACCTAATTTAGGTCATAAAGCGATTGCAGAATTAGAAAATTTTCTCCAGATTGTGGTCCTTACACAAAATATTGACGGTCTTCATCAGCAAGCCGGGAGTTCTAAAGTGTTGGAATTGCATGGAAGTATTGTGAAACTAAAATGTACATCTTGTGATTTTAAAGATGAAATTTTTACACAATTTTCTAAGCTCCCTCCTTTATGTAAATGTGGAAATATTCTCAGGCCAGATGTGGTTTGGTTTGGAGAAGGTTTACCGCAAGACGTTTGGGAGGAGGCCATAATTCAGGCATCTAGTTGTGACGTTATGATTATTGCAGGAACATCATTAGTTGTATCTCCTGCCAATACGCTTCCTATTTACGCTAGACAGAATAATGCGGCATTAATAGAAATAAATCCAGAAAAAACAATAATGACTCCAGAAATGGATTTATCAATTAGATCAACTTCTGCAATTGCTTTACCAGAATTAGTTTCTATCTTCAAAAAAAGTAATTTAAATTAGTTATCTAGTTTTCATTATTCAAAAATTAACCATTCAATTATTCTATCAATGTTAAAAGATGTTAAAACTACTTTTAGAGGTCCAAGTGGAGATTCATCGGACTCTTCACAAATTGCAATTTTCTCAGCGAATGCTGCCTGTTTATTTAGGTAAAACCAAGTAGTATTTCTTAAAAGATTTTTTTCTAATGTTCGTTTATAGATTCGTTGGTATTGCATTGAATGGATAGTCTCACGAATTTTTTCTAATACGGTTAGATTTTCAGAATATGCATGAACTGAAAATTTGTCAATCTTAAATTCACAATCGGGAAAAATATTTTGAATAGCTATTTCAACTTTTTTGGGATCTTCGGAGGGATTAATTGCACAAAATATTTCGATTTTGCATTTGATGGATGTAATATTCATTTGAGCCATTCTTCAATTTTTTTAAATGATAATTCAATCAACTCTTCTTTTGTTAAATTATTATTAGAAATTGCATCATCTGATAAGGCAATGGGATTGCTAATACCTACTCCTAATTCACGGTCATCTCGTTCCTCAAAATTTTCTTTTGTTTTAGGATCGTCTGATCTTCCCCTCTGTTGTAAGAAATCAAATCGTGTTTCAGTTGAAGCATGAATAGCCAAAAGTTTGACAGTACCATATTTTCTTAAAACTTCAATTTCAGGTGAGGATCTAATTCCATCAATAATTATGACCTCTGAGGAAGAATTTTCTATCTGGGGTTTAACTAATTCTGCTACAGCACCTGGCCCATTTTTTTCTCGAAGCTCAAGCATTAGTTTTCCTAAATTGGGACCAGTAGGCTCGAGATTTCTTTTCTTTGCTTCGTTTCTAACAGCATTTCCCATATTGATGATTTCATATCCTTTGGATTTTAGACCCTCGGCAATGGTCGATTTTCCTGCACCAGGCATACCAGTTAAGCAAACAATCAATTTAGTCAATATGTATTGAAAAATTCGGCTTGTCTATGAAGCTACCGGAAATTATTATAAAGATAATTCAAAGAATGTTGTATGCGTGTTTTTGTAGCTGTTGAAATTTCTAATAAGGACATTATAGATTCTATTAGAAATTTCCAATCAAAAATTGTAATAAAAGCAAAAGCTATTGAACCTCAAAATTTACATTTTACACTTCAGTTTTTAGGAGAAATTTCTGAGGAGCAATGTAAGAAAATTAAACAAAATTTGAAAAAAATTGAATTTTCATCATTTAAAATAAATTTTAAAGGAGTTGGTGCCTTTCCCAATATGAGATCACCTAGAGTAATTTGGATTGGTGTGGATAAAGCCGGTGGTAAAATGCTAGAAGATTTAGCAGGACAAATTAAAAATGCATTGAAACCATTGGGTTTTTCTCCCGATAAACCATTCAAATCTCATATTACAGTATTTAGAATAAAAAATAAAATTGGGGACATAAGCAAAAATTTAGAACAATTCCAAGCCTATGAATTTGGAAGTTATTTAGTAACTAATATCAAGTTAAAACAAAGTGTACTTACTCCAAAAGGTCCAATCTATACAGATTTAGAAGAGGTAATTGCTAAATGAAAAAAATAATTCCTGAAATTAAAAAAACGATTGTTCCTAGTAAATCTTTACAAAAATCAAAAATGGAAATTGCTGATTTGGCATTTAAACTAGTTGAAGAGGAAATTAGAAAATATTCAGAAGTAATTAATTTAGAGTTTGGAGGATCTTTTGCAAAGGGAACATGGCTAGCAAAGAATGCTGATGTTGATATTTTTATTAAATTCAAAAATAAAACCTCAGAGGCTAAATTTGAAGAAATTTCAAAAAACATAGGATTTGCTTCTATGAAGAAGTATTCTCCCTATGTTAGATATTCAGAACACCCCTACGTTGAAGCTAAGATCAAAAATACAAAGATCAACGTAGTCCCTTGCTATGATGTAAAACTAGGAGAATGGAAAAGCTCTGCAGATAGATCACCTTTTCATACAAAATTCATGAAAAAATCCCTTACGCCCAAAATGAGAGATGAAGTAAGATTACTCAAAACTTTTCTACAGTCTACGGGAATTTATGGTGCAGAAATAGCAAAGCAGGGTTTTAGTGGATATGTTTCAGAAGTTTTAATTTTAAATTTCAAAAGTTTTGAAAATGTGATAAAATCAATTGCAAAAATACAGGAAAATCAAATAATAGGAAAAACAACTCAAAGATTTGAAACCCCAATTGTAATAGTTGACCCTATTGATAGTAATAGAAATCTTGCAGCTGCTATATCAGAAGAAAATATTGGTAAATTTATTTTAAATTCAAGAGTATTTCAGGTAAATCCATCCAAGAAATTTTTTTTTTCAGAGAAAATGATTGTAGAAGTTTTGTTTCTAAAAATATTTTAAAATCAGATTTAATGTGGATAAATGATGATAGAAAAATTATTTCTCTAGAAAAAAGAAAGAATTTTGAAGCTGTAAAATTCTTATCTGAATTTCTAAAACACAATTTGCAAACTGGAATTCCAAAGGGTTTACAGGATGATTTTAAGAATGGATTTAAGATATTTTTAGGCTCAAAAGGCCTACCCAAATCCATTAAAAAGGTAGTAAATGAGCTAACCTCAACTGATGACACGGCATTTTATTTCAATTAAGAAATTATCTGAGAATCCGTATTCTGGAATTCTTGGCTATCCAAAATCAACCAAACGACAAATTAATTCTAGAATTTCAGAGTTAGAAAAATTGCAAATAAAATCTGTTTCTTTTACTGGTCCAACAACAATAGGTAAATTAGAAATTTTGGGGAAGGGTTATGTTGGAATTGTTGTTTTAGCAAAAAGAAAAAGTAAGGATGTAGCTTTGAAGATTAGAAGATTAGATTCTCAAAGAACGGGTATGAAAAATGAAGCAAAACTTCTCAAATTAGTAAACTCAGTTAATGTTGGCCCTAAGCTTTTTGACTATAGTAAAAATTTTGTTGTTATGGAGTATCTTGATGGAGAAAAAATTGGAAATTGGATTAACTCATTGAAAGGTCGTGGGAGCTCCAAGAAATTAAAATCTACAATAAAAGATATTTTGCAAGATTGTTTCAAATTGGACCAAATCGGGTTTGATCATGGGGAATTAAGTAGTATTTCTAAACATGTGATAGTTGGAGAAAAGAAATGTGCAATAATTGATTTTGAAAGCTCTAGTACAAAAAGAAGGCCATCAAATGTAACCTCAATTACTCAGGCAATTTTTATTGGTTCAGGAATTGGAAAACAAGTACAAAAAATCTACAAAACCCCTTCAAAAGAAAAAATTATTGATGCTCTTAGAATTTACAAACAAAACCAATCTCAGGAAAGTTTTGATAGTCTTTTGAAGATTTTAAAATTATGATTTTTAAAATATCAAATTTCATGCCTAAATTAGAGCAAATTTACTTGAAAAAACCATTTGATTATGAAAAATGAATTTTGTAATTTTATTTTAAGGTATCAGATTTTTGGCATATACAAAAAAACCAAAATTAATCTCATAGCAAATCTTAACATCTAGAATGTATTGCATGAGTTATGGAAATTCAAGAAGCCGTTGAAAAAATCTTGAAGGTCAGTCCATCTGTAAGAGTTGTAAGTGTATGCGATCTGAATGGTAAACTGATATTTTCAGAACGTTCCAAGAAGGTGCATATTTTGGTGTCAAAAAAACAAAGTTTGGGATCATTAAAGGCTGCAGCTAAAGATTGGAAACAAAGAAAAAAACTAGCAAGAACACTGGGACCCTGCAAGTATGTAGTTGCAGAATATGACAAAGTAAAACGAATTGTTATTCCTGCCGGAAAAAATCATATTTTGTATGTAACTACAACTGCTGCATTTGATCATAACAAAGTGATTAAAAAAGTAAGGTCCTTCAGATAACTACAAAAGTTCTAATTTTTTTATTTTATGGATAATATTGAAAATTATAATTAGTACTTACTAGGGATGTACTTTCTGTTTTACTAAATTTTTTAGAGACTAGGAAAGTTTCCTTCTTCCAGTACCTCGTCCAGAACTGATCCATACACCTTTTGTTGATTTAGAAGGTGTACTTGAAATGTCACCAAATTTTATTTTTCCAGTTCCGCGGCCAACTGTGATATACTTGTCTGCAGATTTTGCTTTTTTTGCTTCTTGATGTTTTTTGTAGGCAGCACCTGCCCAGTTTTCTTCTTCTTTTTCTGCTATTCTTCTAGAGGTTCCTCTGCCCCCAACCCGAACAATTCCCATTGATTAATCATCTATAATGGATAATTCATGTTAATAAGACTTTGAAGCACCCAAACAAATTTTTAAATTTTAAAAATTTCCTGACTAAATTTAACTGAGTTTGACAGATAAAATATCCAATTTGATAATCGTCAATTTGTTTTTAGTATATTCAAACAGATTCTATCTTGATGAAATTTC
Source organism: Nitrosopumilaceae archaeon (assembly GCA_037386265.1). Taxonomy (GTDB): domain Archaea; phylum Thermoproteota; class Nitrososphaeria; order Nitrososphaerales; family Nitrosopumilaceae; genus Nitrosomaritimum. The sequence goes on along the minus strand of JARRMG010000020.1, from coordinate 3,661 downwards.
TCATTTCTCTTTTAGTAATCTCAATTTTAGTCGTAGGAGGTAGTGGAATTGGTATTTATCTTATTGAATCACCACACGAAGATGCTCAAATAACAAACCTAATTGATGCCTTTTGGTGGGCTTCAGCTACAGTTACTACTGTAGGATATGGGGATGTAGTTCCAGTAACAGAGACTGGAAGAATTTTGGGAATTGTTTTGATGTTTGTGGGAATTTCTATTATTGGTGCTTTTATATCGGCTTTAGGAGCAAGATTAGTAGGTTCTAGAATAAAGAAACGAGAAACCCTTGAATCAGATACCAAATCTTTAATCATTAAGAGAATTTCGGAAATTGAAAGATTAGAAAAACATGAAGTTGATTTATTGATAAATATGGTAAAAGACCTTCATGATGAGCTGCATCATAAAAAAATTTAAGAATATAGATTTGAACTTAGAAAATTATTTTTTAATTTAGTCTAAGTAATCTTTTTGTTTTGATTGAATTATTTTACAATCAAGACTGGAACTTTTGCTTTATGTAAGACATAATTTGATACACTCCCAAGGAATGCCTCCTTGATTGCACCTAATCCTCTTGCTCCCATAACAATCAAATCAACTTTATGGCCTTTTGAATACCGGACAATATCAAATCCTGGATCTCCGCCTTTGATAATTTTGTAAGTTAGCTGTATGCCATGTCTAGCTGCCTTCGTTTTAGCAGACTCCATTAACATTTCAGCTGATTTTTTACTTCCAGATTCTAGTTTTCTTTTGTTAAGTATCATACTTGTTGGAACCTTGATTACATGTAATCCAACGATTGTAGCCTGACATTGCCTTGCAAAATAAATAGCATCGTCAAATCCTCTGAGAGAGTTTTTTGAGCCGTCGAGGGGAACAAGAATTTTTTTAATTTTGTTTTGAATCATATGTAGATGTCTAACTATTTCTATTAAAAAACTATCATTTTTTAGATTATTTTTCATATAAAACGAATTATTGTTAAATGTAAATTGTTAGGCAAGTATTTTGCTACTCTTCCTCTTGGTATCGCGGATTAGCAATTTTACAAGGACCACATAATGTTTTTTCCCAAGGATCTAGTGCTTCCCCACAAGAATTACATTTCTGGATTGGTTGATTTATCTTTTCTAGTTCTTCTTTTATTATAGAATTCAAATAACCATAAATTTTGATTGATTGAGATGTATCGTATTTTTCTTCAATTAATTGGATTAGATCTTCTAGATTTTTCTTAAAAACTTCCTTTTTTGTTTTAAGATCATCAGGCATTCGTTAATACAATATTATTGATAATAATTATGTTTTAAAAGGTTCAAAGTATATTTTAGATATGGGTTTTTTTAACAAACTAAAAAAGAAAATTGAGATAAAACAATCAAAAATAGACTCTAAAACAACTCAAAATAATTTAGAAAAAATTCCCAAATTAGAAAATGCTTTAAAGGAAAATCCTACAAGTTTTGATTTAATTTATCAATTATATGGTTGTTATGTCGATTTATCAGATTCTTCGAAAAAGATTGAATGCTTAGAAAAAATGCACAAAATAAGACCCAAAGATCCTTTTCCCCTAAATCAATTGGCCCAGATTTATTATTCTGAATTAGAAAATCCTGAGAAAGGTAAATTTTATCAAGATAAAGCAAACAAAATTAATTCCAACAAGTTTCTTTAATCAATGAATTTTCTTATTTATTTTGAAATTAGTATAGTTAGGTTTGCAGAATTTAAATGGTTTAAGTGATTTGTGTTATCCATCATCAAAATAGTCATCTAGTTTTTTGTCTACCTGTCTCTGTCTTTCTTTGAATCTCTGGTATTTCTTATCCCATTTTGACAGAGACAACCACTGTTTAATTCCTATACCTAACCAAATCAACGATATTGCAAAAATCACCAGTTGTGCAGGTTGCAGTAAAACTTGGCCTCGTTGCTGGTCCAAGAACTGATCTTTTATTTTGTTAGCTTCCTCAAGAGTAATCTGACCACGTCGTAGTTGTTCGTTAAGACGATCTTCAAGTCGTTTCTCAAATCTATCAGTAAATGGAGAATCATACGCGCTTGTCATTGCTAGAAGAGCAATTGGTGGAATTATTAGGGTAGTCAATATCATAATCATAAACATCTTTTTTGTTTTGCTTAACTGGAACATCATTCCATCCATAATCTCAAAGATACTTTTGTGATTATCTCGATTCAAGTTAGTCAACGTGTAAAATCTCCATTTTTGTTTTAAAACTTTTAGATAACATTGTTACTCATCTCCCTCTGTTCGTGGGAACATCTCCTCGTATGGTTCTAGAATTAATTTGCAAAATTCGTGTCCTTTGGGACTAACTTTGTACTTTATAATGGTCTTTTTTCCCCAAGGCTCTTCTCTTCTTTCTATTAATCCCTTTTTTTCCATATCTTCAAGAATTTCTTTGTGTTTTGCAATGTTCAATCCACTATAGCTCAATAGTTTGGTTTGGTTCAACTCCCCATATTCGGATAAAATCAAAATGATGTCCTTTCTAATGTAAGTACGGTCTCTATACCCTTGTGCCAGTTTTGATCATTCCTTAAACTAATTCACCCTCTTTTTTGTCAATTTTAACAATTGCCAATAAGGATGAGGTAACATTGTTAGCTTACAATGCTTAACAATCCCTTTTATTCAAAATTCCTTTTTCTCTCCAATGACAAACCAAAACAAAACAATCTTTGCAGGTCTGATAATGATGGCAGCAATACTATCAGTATCAATAACCTATGACAATGCATTTGCCCAAGGACAAGAAAGGGAGGTAAATTTAGAAGAAAGACCTCTCCGGACTGGAACGTTTCTTGTGGGAAGTGGAGCAGCAGTATCAGAAGATGATAATGCCATGCGTTCTCATTTTAGAATGGGAATTGTTGAAACACAAACAAATGATAGCGGACATACAGAATATGAAGTAAAGCGTGGAGTTTTCTTTGTAGGAAAACATGACAATCGTCAACATTTCTCTGTAATTGCTGATACTTGGAAGGTCTCAGTCAGTCCAAACCAAAAATCATTTGATGCATCAGGCACTGTTGAAAATCAGGAAGATAAAACATGGGAAATTGAGATGTCTGGAAATGAGATTTCAAATCTAGAATATGGAACCTTGTATTTTGTCACAGGTACTGCAACAAGTGATGATGGGGAAGTGTATGATCTTTTTTATATTTCTCCATTAGTAGAGCGAATCCCTCAGTAGAATCTTCTGATAGAATCCAGTGAGTCTAACTGGTTCTTCTCTTCTTTCGATTAATCCCATTTTTTAAAAACAGTCTTATCCTATTATTCTTATTACTCTCTTTGCTTTTATTATTCATTGGAGGGCCTGATTATTATTCTAAACGTTCATATCAACATGCTTGGGATGATTGGCTTTTCATAAGTACGGCATCAGCCATCCTAAGATTTGATGGATGGGTCAGGTTCATAACGAAACTGGAGGCAGTAGTGATGGTGGATATTGCTGACCCAGGCATTGCCCATTCCATAGGGGAAAAGGCGAATATTATCTTGACACCAGATCTTTTCATCTTTGAGTTGATAGAATTGGTCTAGACGTTTGCCCAAATCCCAGGCCAGGGGATAGATCACCCCGCCCTTTTTGACGTTCTTGACGATGATCGTC
>JARRMG010000019.1:0-11218 GCA_037386265.1 Nitrosopumilaceae archaeon | reverse complement strand
GTCAGGAAAAAAGGGTAAAACGAAATCTTCCTCAAAATCAAAATGTTTCAACAGTTCTTAGATGTGATAATCCTGCTGCAGAAATAACCTTACAAAGTCTTGAGACAATAAAAAAAGGATTCAAATCAAAAACTCCAGTTAGAATAATTGTAAATGGAGAGGAAGATCTTCTCGTATTACCTGTTTGTATTTTTGCGCCTGAAAACTCTATCGTTTTGTATGGGCAACCAAATGAAGGATTAGTGATCGTAGAGATTACTCCAGAAATTAGAAATAAAACACAAAAACTACTCGAATTAATGGAATAATTGGGGTGTGATGAGACGGTGGCTGTATGATTGATGATTACACTACAAAAAACTCTGACCCTATTAATTCACTAAGCTGATCTTGAAACAAACTATAATGAACCATCTTTTACACAACAATTGACATTTTAAGATAAACACCAATTCAATGGAAAAGAAGTATGAAACTAGATCCTGAACTTAGATTACAAATATTAGAAAAAATTGGAATCTATTCTAATCGTTTCTCTATTTCGGAACCCAGAGTACTTCTAACTACAAAAGAGGTTTTAGAAATGCCAAAGGAAATGACTGAGGGGAGAAGAACTTCGGCCTACAAATATTATGGCGTATCTTACCTACAACATAATCTGGTATTCATTAATGTGAGAAAAATTCCTGATGAAAAGACACTTGAAAACACCCTAGTGCATGAATTAATTCATTTGAGATTTCCCTATCTTGCACATGGGAAAAGATTCAACAAATTAGTCCGGCAAGGACTTAGGGGCAAAACCTTTTTGCCATACAAAAAAAGGGCTAAAATTTCTGCTATTTGATTTATATTTCCCAGATTTGGGCTGCAGATTATATATGGAAATTGCTGAAATTCTGCCCTTTATAGCAGGTATTGCATCATTTTTGGTTGCAGGTGGGTTGGTTGCATGGATTTCAAAACAACCATCTGGTACACAAGAAATGATGGATATCTCCAACGCCGTAAAGGAAGGGGCAGCTGCATTTCTAAAACGAGAGATGAAAATTATTGTTCCAGTAGCAATAGCATTATCACTAATTATCGCAATATTCCTTCAACCATCAAATGGTATTGCATTTGCAGTAGGTGCAGCACTTTCAGCAGTAGCAGGAATTATCTCGTTAAAAATTACAGTAAAAGCAGCAGTTAGGGCTGCAAATCTTAGCAGTAGTGGACTAGGCAAAACGTTTGCGATGGCATTTAGAGGTGGTGCGACAGTTGGTCTAGCAGTTCCTGCAATGGCGCTCTTGGCAATTACAGGTCTTTACATGATTTATCCTGACCCCATCACAATTGCCGGTGTAGGAATTGGGGCAAGTCTTATTGCATTATTCATAAGAATTGGAGGTGGCATTTTTACAAAGGCAGCAGACATGGGCGCAGATTTAGTAGGCAAAGTTGAAGCCAATATTCCTGAAGATGACCCCAGAAACCCTGCGACCATTGCCGATAATGTAGGTGATAATGTAGGTGATGCTGCTGGAATGGGCTCTGATGTTTACGAATCTTATATTGTTACAATTTTGGCAGCATTACTGATTGCTGCATTAATTGGTGCGCCAAACTTTTTCCTTTACCCAATTCTAATCGGCTCTTCAGGAATGATTGCATCCATTATTGGCGTTGTTATTGTTGGTTCAAAGAATATCACAGATGTAATGAAACCTCTGAATCGTTCATTCTATGTTTCAGCATCGATTGCCATTGCACTAAACTTTATCTTCATCACACAATTTATTGGAGATTCTAATACCTCATATGCTCTGTTTGGCTCTACTGTACTAGGAGTAATTTTAGTTCCTGTGATTCAAAAAATCACCGATTATTATACTAGTTACAAATCAAAGCCTGTAAAAGAAATTGCAGACTCGGCAAAATGGGGGTATGCGTCATTAACATTAATGGGAATTATCAAAGGTATGCAGTCTACTGGGCCATTTATGATTGCACTAGTTGTAGCAATTATTGTATCCTATACCATCGCGTCTTCATCTGCTCCTGAAGGTGCAGACCCAGTACTTTATGGAATCTTTGGAACATCCCTCACTGCAATGGCCATGCTGAGTCTCGCGGGAATTGTTTTGAGCATTGACGCATTCGGTCCAATTGCAGATAATGCAGGAGGGATTGTGGAGATGACTGGTATGGGTGAGGAAAATCGTAGAGTGACTGATGAAATAGATGCAGTAGGAAACACTACCAAGGCTGTCACCAAAGGATTCGCTATTGCAAGCGCTGCGTTGGCAGCTTTGGCAATGATTCAGGCATTCCAATTTGAAGCATCTCATATTTTTGAAGGTATTTTGGAATTGGATTATAGTTTGACAAACCCTTCAATTATTGTAGGGTTATTGATAGGTGGTTTAATTCCATTCATAATAACCGGCCAGTTAATCAACGGTGTATCTCGTGCTGCCGGAAAGATGGTAGATGAGGTTAGACGACAATTCAAATCTGACCCTGAGATTCTTACAGGAAAATCAAAACCAGATTATGCAAAATGTGTGGATATTGCAACGGTTGCATCCATTAAAGAACTTTGGAAACCAGCAATTGTTGCAATTATTTCTCCGATAATTTTAGGCGTCTTGTTAGGGCCAACTGCTGTAGCTGGATTGCTGATGGGTTCAGTAGTTACTGGAATTTTACTTGCATATCACTTGGCAAATACTGGTGGGGCATGGGATAATGCAAAGAAACTAGTTGAAATGCAAGGTGAAAAAGGATCCGAAATACACAAAGTTGCAGTTGTAGGTGATATCATTGGTGATCCCTACAAAGATACTGCAGGACCAGCTCTAAACACTGTAATCAAATTACTCAACACTATTGCAATTGTATTCGTATCTGCATTTGTTGCAATACTTGCAATCTGATTATTCTTCAACAATACGAGTCATATCTAATTCATCTACTTGGGCCTGAATGGCTTTTTTCAAAGTATTGTTGTGTTTTTCACAAAATTTGAAATAGTCATCTACTGTTTGGAAGCATCCGCAAATCCATTTTATTTTCTTATCTCCCTCAATTGTCCATTTCGCATACTTGGGTTCTTCCATGAATACTCCCTATCAGAGTAATTAAAAAATCTAGATGAAGTAATTTTAAAAAGGAAAAAAGAATTTAAGGACAGCCTTCGATTTTTTGGATAAAGTAGCCTGTTTCCTTAATTGCCTGCTCCACTTACGTTTTACCGGATACCCAATACATAATATTGAAGATGGAACCAAGTCTGTTCCAATAATATCTCCAACCTTTTTTTCATCGATCATTCCAATCCAAATTGTACTCAAACTCAATGCTGTTGCCGCTAATTGGGAATAGGCTGCTGCAAGTGTTGCATCTTGTATCGCAAATTTTTTTAACATTTTGTCTGGAAATTGTAATTTTACTCTACTTGGATTCTTACAATATACTATGACAATTGGGGAATTAACATAAGGTTGATTATTTGCAGCTTTTACCAATTCTTCTTTTAATTTTTCATTTTTGATATAAAATACCTCAAATCCTTGAAAGTTTCCAGCTGTGGGTGCAGTATCTGCAGCAGCTAAAATTTTGTCTACTTTCCAATCTTCTACAGGTTTGCTGTCAAATTTTCTAGTTGATCTTCTTCGTTTCATAACCTCGAAAAGATCCGTATCAATATCTTCTGATATTTCCTGTGAATGGTCTCCTAAAATTACATTGAGAAGAGACTGTCTATTTTCAATAGATTTTTCATCTTTGATTTTTGGTTCGTACCCTGTAGGGTAAACTGCATCTCCTTTTTTTACCATGTTTCTCAATTATTGACTTCAAAGATATACATAGCTATGAGTGTATGGTTTAGAAAACAATTCTGAAATCATTTTTTAAATATCTTGAATTTCTGGGTTTATTCCAGAGTAATGGTTTTCTATCTTACTTTATATCAAAAATTATGAAATATCCTGTTCAATTAGAAATTGAAAACTCAAGAATTGATTTAGAAATATGGGATGAATTTTCTCCAAACACTGTTGATTCTTTTTTAAAATCCTTGCCATTTAGTGTGGATCTTAACGTTTGGGGTGAGGAGATTTATTCCTCATCTTCTCCGGTAATAGTTTCAGAAGAAAAGACAAGTCTGTCTTGGGTATTGTAGATGGAAAGAGAGGTACATTTAGGTTAAAACAATAGCTATTTGATTTCTAATGGAATTTCTTTAACCTCTTTTTCCAAAATATATGCTTTGAAATCTTTTGAGATTCCAGAAAAAATAATCCACGCCCCTGGGTTCAATTCCATGAATTTTTTATCTATGTTTGATGGATATGCCTCAGAATTAGGATGAGAATGAAAAATGCCTATAATTTTCATTTCTGACTCTTTTTCTATTTTGTCTGCCTCTAGTCTTTGTTCTGCTGAGATTGTAAAGTTCACAGGTGAGTGCTCGATGTTTTGTGTAAGGAAAATTTTTTCTACAAATGTTGTTTCTTGTGTTTCTTTTCCAAATAAAATTGCGCATGATTCATTTGGATTTTCTTGTTCTGCATGGTTTGAAAGAATTTCTTTTTGGTCTTCTGTTAAGATTATTTTTTGCAATCTTATCCTACTTCAACGGTGCCGACCATCCAGGGGTGTACGACACAATAATAGTCTACATTTCCTGCAGAAATAAATGCGTATTCAAAAGTTTCTCCTGCCATTATCATTCCAGAGTCAAATTGTCCTGTTGGTCCACTTTGTGCACTTCCTGAAGTAACGGTGTGTGCTACCGAATCATCATTTGTCCAAATAACTGGAGTTCCACTAGCTATGTGAAGAACCTCTGGGTCATAGTAAATCTGTCCTTCTTTTTGAATTCCTGCTCCTTCTGGAATTGATACTGTAGCTGGTTCTTTTGGTTCTTCTATTACTAATTTAGATTTCATCCATGGATGTACAATACAAAAATAGGCATACTCCCCAAGTTCTAATTCACTGGTGTCAAGACGGTAGTTCTCCCCTTCATTAACTAAACCTGAATCAAAAGTTTCTCCAACATCTTCTTCACTAGTTACTGTATGTGCAATAGTGTCTTCGTTTATCCATTCTACTACGTAACCTTGTGGAACATATGCCACATCAGGATCATAATCAGGATTTCCCTGCACTCCTGAATTTTTTAATATTGTAATTGGATATATTGGACCTGTTAGCTCCTCTTCAATCTCTTCTTCTACAACTTCGTCTGCTAGTATGTAGGTATCAGGACTTACAAATCCAAATGCAACAAATGTGACAATACCAGTAACGGCAGCTAATGTGATTATAGCTCCTATTGGCTTTAGCCTCGTTGGCATTTTGGCTGCCACATAAGCAATTACTATTGCTGGCATTGCAATTGCCAACAAAATACCGGCAAAGACATTATTGGATTCAATTGTATTCATAGTAAAAGCAAACATTCCAAATCCCAAAGCTATTGAAATTACAACCAAAGTTGTGGCTTTTGCTCTATTACTGGTGGACACTCCTCCATCTAGAATTCCTGTAGCTAGGAAAATCAGTCCAACAAACATAGTTAGTCCTGTCAAAGCATGCATTCCATCAATGAAAGTATGTGCAAGGCCTGCATAGGAAATAACTACTCCAGCCAAGCCTATGGCTGTTAATCCCATGCCTGGCATCATGAGGTCCCAGTTACTCATTCATGCTAGCTGGTCGCGGTGATATACTTATTCCTTTTGAAATCCCATGGATCATCAAAGTCGAATAAATTAAATGGCTACTAAAGAGGAAAGAAGGAGATTGGGTTTTAAGGAAATAGTGGAGGTATCCAAACCACGAATTATTGTTTTGTTAGTAATAACTGCAGTTACCTCCATGTATGCAGCAAGTAAACTAGTTGGGCCTGAGTTAGATAATCTTGGACTGGTTCATATCATAGTGGCAGGAGCTTTAGCATCTGCAGGATCCAGTGCTTTGAATCACTATTATGATAGAGACATTGATCCCAAAATGAAACGAACCAGTCAGCGCCCTATTCCTTCTGGAAGAATTTCTGCATCCAAAGTTTTGATTTATGGTTTGGCTGTAAGTTGTGTTTCAGTAATTTATGGTTACTTTATGCTAAATGCTGTTTCGGCATTTTTTATTGCATTAGGAATTTTTTCATACGTGATAATCTATACTGTGTGGTTAAAACGACTAAATTCATCTAACATAGTAATAGGTGGAATTGCTGGAAGTGCAGCAGCTTGGGCTGGGTGGTCAGCTGCTACTGGGTCTATGGATTTGTTAGGATTCTTGATTGGATTTTTGGTATTTGTTTGGACTCCATCTCACTTTTGGTGTCTTGCTATGAAAATTAAAGATGAATATGCTCAGGCAGAAGTTCCAATGCTTCCTGTAGTTATTGGTATGCAAAAAACATCCAAATACATTTTAGCTAATACTATTCTTTTGCTTCCTTACTCTCTTATGATTTCTGCTTTTGGAATGGGTCTTGTTTATACAGTAATTGCAGCAGCTTCTGGTGGACTTATGTTGGCATATCATTACAAACTCACAAAAAATCCAACTTCTGAATTTGCATGGAAAGCATACAAAGTAACTGCTCCGTATCTTACAATAATTTTTGTTGCAGTTGCATTAGATGCAGCGTTTCATATTCCGCTATTTTAGAAATTAATTATTTTTCAAAACCTGGAAAACTAGCTTCGTAGTCTTTTTCCATTACTTCTTTATTTTGCTCTTCTACTTCGTCTACCTCTTCTTTGACCGTGATGACTTCGATTCTTCTTGTATCTTTTGTAATCCAAGCTACGTTGATTAGCCCCATTATTTCCAAATCCAGAAGGAGTTTGTTGAATTTGGCTTCAGTCATCGCGTATCCATCTTTTGTTAATGCTTTGAATAATTCTGAATCAGTAAGTGATCCTGCTTCCTTTATTTTGTCAAATACTGTGTTTCTAATTGGAATTGCCATGATTAACCGTAAAATGATTTATCTCTTGATTTAGGTACAACGTTAGATATACTTTCTCTTACAGTGTTGTACCACTGGTCTACTTCCTTTGTGATTGAGGGTCTTACTTGCTTCAAGCTATTTGCAAAGTCTTTGCTGGTAATTTTTCCCGTTTCATTTCTCATTGCCTGTATTGCCGCCTCTCTGCACAATGCAGCTAAATCTGCACCCGAGTAATTTTGAGTTGCAACTGCAATCTCTTGTAATTTTACATCCTTGTCTAATGGCATTTTCTCAGTCAAAATTTTGATAATCTCTAATCTACCTTTCTCATCTGGTGGTGGTACATATAGTACTAAATCCAACCTCCCAGTTCTAAGAAGAGAGTTGTCCAAAACATCTGGTCTGTTTGTAATGCCGACTACTACAACTCGAGATGATATTCCCTCCTCGATTTCCGTGAGTAATTGACTGAGAACTGTCTCGCTTACTCCCCCTTCACCTGATTTAGAACGAACAAGAGAGTCCAGCTCATCAAATATCACTACACAAGGAGATGATGCTTTTGCCTTTCGAAATATTTCTCTAATTCCCTTTTCAGATTCCCCGACCCATTTTGATAAAAGCTCTGGTCCTTTTACTAGGATCATGTTTGCTCCACTCTCAGTAGCAAGTGCTCTTGCAATCATGGTCTTCCCGCAACCAGGGGGACCGTAAATCAAAGCACCTTTGGGAGGTTTAATTCCCATTTTTGTAAATTTAGTTGGCTCCTTCATTGCCGAAATTAAATTATCTGTTAATGCTTCTTTGACATCTTCTAATCCTCCTACATCTTGCCACCATACTTTTGATCTTTCTACGTAGAATTCTCTCATTGCAGTTGGTACAACTTCGTGCATCGCATCATAGAAATCAATGAGTTTAATTTGCATTGATTGAAGTACTTCAGAGGGAATCTTTTCACTTTCCAAATCAATTTCTGGAAGATATCTTCTAATCGCTTTCATTGCAGCTTCTCTGCAAAGGGATTTGATGTCTGCACCAGTATATCCATGAAGCTCTGCTGCCAAATCTTTCAGGTCAATTTCTTCAGCAACTGGCATTCCTCTAGTGTGGATGAGGAGAATCTCCAATCTTCCATCTTCGTTGGGAACGGAAATTTCAAATTCTCTGTCAAATCTTCCTGGCCTTCTCAAAGCAGGATCAATACTATCTGGTCTATTTGTAGCTCCAAGAACAATTACGTTTCCTCTGTCATTAAGTCCGTCCATCAAAGCCAGTAATTGTGCTACTACTCTTTTTTCGACATCACCATAAGCCTCTTCCCTTTTTGGGGCAATGGCATCTATCTCATCGATAAAAACAATACTTGGTGAATTATCCTTGGCTTCCTTGAACATGTCTCTAAGTTTGGCTTCAGTCTCACCATAATACTTGTTCATGATTTCTGGCCCATTAATCAAAAACATGTTTGCTTCAGATTCACTTGCAAGTACTTTGGCAATCAAAGTCTTCCCGCAACCAGGTGGACCGTAAAGTAATATCCCACTGTGGGGCTCTACGCCTAACCTTGCAAATAGTTCTGGATGTTTTAATGGAAGCTCGACAATTTCTCTCATGGCTTTTACTTCGTGACCTAATCCTCCGACCTCTTCGTAGGTCACTCTAAGCTTTCTATCCACTGATGGTTCTGTTGATATTGTGAGGGTAGTTGACCTGTCTATCTTTACGACATGTTTTGGAGATGTTTTGGTAATTTTAAAATCCATAGAATTTCCCAAAATCATTACGGAAATCTCATCTCCATGAGAAATGGGTAATCCCTTTAATCGGTTCTTTACAAAATCTGTAAATTCTTTATCAACTGTTACTGTATCATTCAGAGGAGTAAGTGAAACTGACTTGGCAATTTTGGTACTGACTTTTTTTACTTTTACAATATCATTTAGCGATGCTCCAATGTTTTTTCGGGTTTGTCCATCTATTCTTATAATGTCGGGAAATTTTTCATCTTCATCTACTGGCCATACTACCGCACAACTCGATCTTGAACCCATAACATCAATTATATCTCCTGGAGTAACTTTGAGATAATCCATTGCTTCGGGACCAATCCGAGCTCGTTTCTTACCTACGTCTCGTTGCTTTGCTTCTCCGATTCTCATTTGCAAAGGTTCTTCTTTGCGTGCCAAAACCTCACCTATTTCATGTCAACAGACATTCTACTCATGTTGAGAACTTCAAATTCACTAACGCCTTCAACAGATCTTATGGCATTTTCTAATGCATCCATTTGTCCCTCAGCGTCATTTACAATAAATTCTGCTTTTATGAAGAACATTCCAAAAGCTAATGGTTCTTTGGCATGTCTTTTCATGCTTTGTCCTTCTTGCAGAGCACCTTTAACGGATTCTGCTAATTTGTCTAGATCTACTTCTGGTCCTACTGGAAGGATTTTAGTTACTAGGAGTAATTCTGCCATATCTAAGGTCCCTCAAAGTTGCATGATGAACAAGTATAATTTCTTGCTGCCTCTCTGCAACTTTCACATCTCCAAATTAAATCAGTGCCACAATCTGGGCAATTGAATTTTACACATTTATCATTAGGCATTATATGTCTATGACAACAACTACACATTGGTAATGATATAGTAGATGACATACCTCGGATTTCTGCAAACATCATTTATACCTTGCTTAATATAGTTGTGTAATTTTATCTCAACAGTTTTTTTATTTCAGAACCAATTATTGCTTGAGCAGTTTTTACAGATCCTTTCACTCCAAGTAATTTTACAATGGAGCCTGCATGAAAGTCAAAGTCATCTTTTTCAGAAATTTCTTTGACTATCTCTGGGGTTATCAATTCAAATAATTTGTTTATGGTTTTGTTGTCTATCCTTTCTAGAATTTTCCTTGCCAATAACTGTTTTTCAAATTCTTCTCCAAATTGGCTTGTCCATAATTTTTGGTATTCTTCTAAATCTGAATTTTTATTAGATTTTAGAAATTTGGAAATTGCCTTACCTGCAAAGATTCCGCCCATACCAGATGTGAAAATTCCTCCAGACGTGGTGGGTTTTGCTTGCCCCGCTGCATCTCCAACTATTACTGTTTTACTTTCCACAAATTTTTTAATTGGTCCTTTAATCCAAATAGGAGCAAATATTTTTCTAATTGTAGAATAGTCTCCTTTTTTCTTTAAAAATTCTTCAAGTACTTCTGCAACCTTAATTCCTTTTCCTGCAACTCCTACCTTTCCCTTGCCTTCTCCGGATGGAATTACCCATGCAAAAAACCCTGGATATTTTTCTTGATCAAAAAATACTTCGACTTTTCCTTTTTTAATCCAATTTGCATAAATTTCGTATTGTGCAGTTGACAAGATTCCTTCCCTGTCCTTGTGGATTAGAGATGAAATTCCTCTTGCATCAACAAAAATTTTACATTTGATTTCTCCTTCACTTGTTCTAACTCCTTCCTCAGTTAATTCTTGAAAACTTGTTTTTACCTTAATTACTGCGCCATTCTTCTGGGCTTGATGTGCAATCTGTTTATCAAGTTCTCTTCTACTAATTTCAGCAATTTTTTGTTTTTTTGAACTAATTGTAAAATTACATCCATTTGGTGCATAGATAACTGCTGAATCAATTAAATGATCAAAAGTTTTGCCAAAGGGGATTATTCCTAATTTTTCTAAACCTTTGGTACTTACTAAACCCCCACAATGCTCTGGAGTGCCAATCTCATGATCTTCTTCTATTACTAAAACTGAATTGCCTCCGATTGCAATTTCTCTAGCACACAATAACCCTGCTACACTTCCGCCTGCAACAACTGTATCAAAGTACACAGATTTTGTTCCTTTGTCAATTATTTAATTCAAAAGTTTTTCATTATGTGGTTTTTTCCTATTTCTATGGGTGAAATAAAACAGGTCATTGTGGTGAGAACGGACCTCGATATGGGTAAAGGCAAGATTGCAGCTCAAGTGGGGCATGCCTGTGTATTAGGTGCAGAGCATGTCCGAAAGTCTAACCCCAATTGGTTTGATCAGTGGTGGGCAGGACAAGAAAAAGTGGTTGTAAAAGTATCTGGTATAAAGGAACTACAAGAAGTGAAACGACACGCAATTGATCTGAATCTCCCCTGGTCTGAAGTCTCCGATGCAGGTCATACTCAACTTGCTCCTGGAACTACAACTTGCATTTCAATTGGTCCTGCCCCAGAAGTTTTAATCGATAAAGTTACTGGGGAC
>JARRMG010000018.1:0-7131 GCA_037386265.1 Nitrosopumilaceae archaeon | reverse complement strand
GCCACGATTTCCGGTGTTTCAACCTCGTTGTCCTTATGCTATGGAAAAATGCAAGGTAGAGCCAGAGCTTAAATCAATAAACGAAAGTCATTCTTTTGCTTGTTATGTTGATTTAGATTAAGAGGTTTTTACCGAAGGCATTCTTTTGTCTTTGTAAGTAATTACCTGAGAAACTCCATTTTTAGGATAAACACCATAAATGAGTTTAGCCTTGTTTACAACAGAATCTTTCAAAGAGACCATTATGAATTGACTTTCTTTTGATCTTTCTTCTAAAATATTTGAGAGTTTTTCTGCATTTGGAGCATCAAGGTGTGCATCAACTTCATCAAACAAGTAAAATGGAGATGGTTTTAATTTTTGCAAAGCAAGTACAAATACAATTGCTGCCAAAGTTTTTTCGCCACCGCTGATAGATGTAGATTCTCTCTTTGGTTTATTTTTAAATTGAATCAGATATGAAATTCCAGAATTGAATATATCGTCTTCATTTTGCAATTCAAGCCATGCATTTCCTCCTGTCATTTTACTAAAAATCAATCGAATTTCTTTATCCACAAGATCAAATGCATCCAAAAATGTCTGTCGCTTGTCTTTTTCTATTCCCTCAATGAATTTAACAATAGAATTGCGTTCCTCTTCCAGGGAATTTTTACGTGAAGACATAGAGCGATAACCGTAGGAGACTTCCAGATAGGTTTCAGGAGCCTTGGCATTGAGAGCATTGAGAGTGTTTAATTCTGCATTTAACCCTTGAACAATTGGTTCAACATCGAAGGTGTCCATATTTGAGTCAAAACCAAAAGTCGCCAACAATCCTTGAAGTTTTGTTTCAGTTTCATTAAGATCCCTCAAGTCTCTATTAATCGCATCGGATTGTCTTTCAAGGGAGTTTACCTCCTTTGTAAGAGTTTGATTTTTTTCAATAAGGACTTTTAATTTATCATCATACTCCTTAATTTGGCCAATAGATGTTCCAGATGTCGAGATAAGCTCCTGTTCTTTTTCTCTCAGTTTTTCCAAGGCCTCTTGCTTGATTTCTTTTTCCTGGGATAAATTTTTGATTTTGTTTTCTAAATCCTCTCTTTGTGAAATAAGGGATGATTTCTCTTCATGAAGGTTATTTGATTGGGATTTTGATCTGTTTTCCTCAGATTCAATTGCAGCAAGCTGAGAATTCTTATCTCGAAATTCATTCATTATTATGGTATGCAATTTTTCAATGTCTGATTTTCTTTGATTTATTTTTGTCAATTCATTTGAAATACGAGTTTGTTCTCCACTGGCATAATTTTCTTCAACCATTGAGATTCTTTCAATTAATGATTCAACATGAGATTCTTGAGTAGATAATTCAGCAGTCAATGAAGTATTTTTTGATTTGAGTTCAGTGATTCTTTGTATTAATTGCTCTTTCATTTTATTTGCAGAAGAAATTCTCGATTTAAGGTTTGAATAGTTTTCATCTGTAGACACAGAGGATTTTTCAGAAACTGATAGTCTGTCTGAATAATTTTGAATCGATTTCTCTATTTTTTCAAGTGTGTGTTTTTTCTTGAGAATGTATTTTCTCAACAGACTGATGGATTGTAAAAGTCCATCAATAGAAGAACTCAAGGAAATGATTTTTGTTAGTTTAGAGATTTTTGAGTTGATATCAATTACCACCCCTCCACCCTTTGCTTCGAAGAATTCACCCTCAAGAGTGACAGATTTGTAGCCTGATTTGGATATTTTGTATGCTGATTCTTGAGAATCGGCCAAAACCACGTTCCCAAATAGGAAGGTTTTGAGGGCAGAGTATTCAGGATCACACTTGACAAAGTCAGACAAAACCCCAACCACCCCAGTATCTCTAGGAAGTTTCAATTTGAAGTTTGGAATTGCATCCAAGGGAATTATTTTTAATTTTGGTAAATTTTGAGAACGTGCAGCCTCTGCAATTCCCAACATTGTTGCAAAATCATTTACAACAATAGCTTTAATCCAATCAGAACTAGACGCTAAGACGGATCTTTCGTATTTTTTGTCCCAAGATATCATCTCATACACTAATCCCTCAATCCCAAGTTTATCTGCATCCTCTTTCAGTTTTGCAACCGTATAATCCTCATTCATTATTCCTTTTACTGTTTTAATTTTGGTTTCATACTGATGTGCGGCTTTACTTGATTTTTCCAAAATTAAATTCAGTTCTTCAGAATCTTTTTGAATTTTAGATTTTTTGGAATTAAGTTTGGCTATCCTTGTTTTTAATTCAGTGATGGTGGCCTTGTGATTATTTAGCATTGATTCTAATCTAGTTTCATAACCAGACAGTTTTGAAACATCCTGTTGAATATCAACAAGTTTTGTGCTGTTTGAATTGATTTTGTTTTCTATTTCTTCTTTCTCATTATTTGTGGAGGAGAATTTAATTTTAGCAGTGTTTAGTTCGTCAGTTAATTTTTTAATTTTGTTATCTATCTCCAATTTTTTTGCAGAGACTTGTGATTGTTCATTTAAAATTTTATCTCTAATAGAATCAATTTCATGCATATCATCATTGACTTTTTTTACCCTTTGATTTGTTTCAGAAATTGATTCTTTAATTTGAGCTAGTTTTGATTCTATATCATTTCGACTTTCAGAAATCACCTCAATCTCGGCATCAATTTCTGGAATTCGGGTTGCAATTTGTTCCAATCTTTTGTTTGAGGCAACAATGTTACTGTTGAACACCTCATATTGTTGCATGGCTTCACTAAGTTCAGAATCAATAGAAGATTTTGCTTGATTATAGGCATCAGCCTCTTGCATTAATTTTGATTTTTCACCCTCAAGGGCATCTATTTCCTTCCTAAGAACTTCTCGCTGATCATCAAATTCTTTAATTTGCGAGAAAATTTCCTGCAAGGAAGATTCTTTGGTGGTCTTTTGACTCAAAACTACCTTCATTTTATTTGCGGCATTTATCGCATTATACCTGTTAAGTTCTCTCTGTAGGAAATCGCTGCGTAATTTTTGGTTTCTTTCTTCTTCTAATTCATCAATTCTCTTTTTTATTTCGCCCATTTTTGCAAGGGCAATTTCAAGACGTCTGTCTGCATCATCCAGTTGTTTAAGAGATTCTACTTTTTTATCATCAAAGTAGGAAAGTCCAACCAGATCCTCAATAGTTTTTCTTTTTTCCTCAGATGTGAATTCGGAGATCCTAGTTACTGTTCCCTGTTGAACTGCATTGAGTTGTCCCAATCCAGCATTTGCCACATCTAAGAGATCCAAAATATGGCTACGATTTGTTTTCTTTTTATTAAGATAGTATGTGTTTTCACCTTTATCATCCATCTCTCTGGTAATCTCCACATTATCAGAATCAACAGGTATTTTTCTATCAGAATTATCAAAATGAACACTTGAGCGCGCCATCTTCGGACCACGTCGAGCTCCTTCAATATCATGAATTAAAGATCTTAATTTATCAACTCTCATAACTTTGGGTTTGTTTTCACCCATTGCAAAAATTATTGCATCAAGAATGTTGCTTTTTCCAGAACCGTTGGGACCAGAAATGGAAATCAGCCCAGGTTCAAACTGTACTGTGGTGTTTTTGAACCCAAATGATTTGAAACCAAAGATCTCTACTTTTTTTACATGTACCAATAGAATGAATTTCCCGTTTGGTCGGATAATCGATGGTTAACAAGTTTAATTGACATAATTGAGTAATTTTTCTTGTTTTATTATCATATTTTTCGTAATGGTGCATACCGACTGATTTTCAACAAAATTTTAAATTTTGTTTAATTTGTGTAAAGCCATTGTTTGCTCTAATTCAATTATTAAATTAGTGAGAATGATTATTCAATCCAAGACTACCTATAATTATTCAATTAATTTAATTATTTTATGATCAAGGCAGGATTAATTCAAACCCGAGCCTACTCTTCAAATAAAGAAGGTATTTTCAGAGTTTCAAAACTTTTAGAAAAACTTGGAAAAAGAAAAACCAGAATTGTGTGCCTACCTGAGCAGTGGCTAAAAAATAACGAAATTGAGGACTTTGATGCAGAGTTCAAAGATTTTAAGGAAATTTCCAAAA
Source organism: Nitrosopumilaceae archaeon (assembly GCA_037386265.1). Taxonomy (GTDB): domain Archaea; phylum Thermoproteota; class Nitrososphaeria; order Nitrososphaerales; family Nitrosopumilaceae; genus Nitrosomaritimum. The sequence continues at coordinate 3,050 of JARRMG010000018.1, read as the reverse complement.
AGTATCAAATGACCATAATTCCAGGAGCTTTTTATCAAAAAAATACGAAAGGATTGACGATATCATCCCCCATAATTAGCTCAAGTCGCGAGATTATCGGAAGACAGGAAAAAATCCACCCTTTGGACTATGAAAACAAAACTGTTATGCCTGGAAAGGAGGCTAAAATTTTTGATACATCATGTAAATTTGGAGTGGTGATCTGCTACGATATGGTGTTTCCTAGAGTTTCAGAGACTTTTGTAAAAAAAGGAGCGCAGATTCTGTTTTCCCCAAGCAGAATAGTCAGAAGGGGAATAAACCCTTGGGAAACATACGTTAAAGCAAGATCCTTGGAAAACAGAGTCCCAATTTTAGCTGCCAATGTTTTGAGTAGAAAGTATGGAGGGAATAGTACAATAATAGATCTAAATGAAAAGGACAAAGTCGTTATTCCTAAAGTTACGCAAATTCAGCAGGAAGGATTTCTAGTCAAAAGCTTTGATTTGTCAAAATTTGAAAAAACAAGAAAAATAAGGTTTTCAGATTCTAAAAATTTCATCTAAGAGTTATTTTCCTGCAACAAAACTTTCACATTCGGCTTTTGCTTTCACGTCAGCCATTTGTTCTATGGGATGTTTCATCAAGTATGCGCTAGCAGGTATGATAGGCCCACCCACACCTCGATCAAGAGCTATTTTTGCTAATCTAACAGCATCAATAACAATTCCTGCAGAGTTTGCCTTATCATCAACTTCTAGACGTACTTCCATATTATATGGAATGTTGGCCCATTGTCTCCCCTCAATTCTCATAAACATGAGTTTGGTGTTACCTAAAAATGGAATAAAATCGGATGGACCAACATAAATTTGATCATCATCAAGTCTTGTAGAAAGTTGGCTTTGAACGCTTTCAGTTTTTGATATTCTTTTAGATACTAGTCTGTCCTGTTCTTTCATGTTTAGGAAATCAGTATTTCCTCCAACGTTAATTTGATATGTTTTCTCTATTTTGGTTCCACGGTCACTACAAAGTTTGGCCAGGGTTCGGTGGACAATTGTGGCACCTACTTGACCTTTAATATCATCCCCAATTACTGGAATGTTTTTTTCTTGGAATTTCTTTGCCCAATTTTCATCAGATGCAATAAACGATGGTATGCAATTAACAAAAGCCGTGTTAGTGTCAAGGCAAATTTGTGCCCAAAATTCAGTTACTTTGTCAGAGCCTACAGGCAAATAAGAAACAATGATTTCAGCTCCCGTCTCTTTGAGTATTTTTTTAATTTCTTGTGCTAATTGATCGTCTGTTTTTTCACTCTTAATTGGTTTGATACGATTTTCGACCCAAAGACCAACTCCATCTAATGCAGGGCTTTCATACACTTTGGCATCAGTTTTGGGCATAGAGTCTTTTGGAATCCAATCTACCATGTTTGGATATTCATAAATTGCCTCATTGATTGGTTTTCCAATTTTATTTTCCCCTACATCAAAACCACAAACAAAATCAACATCATGAATTGTGTATCCTGCTAAATTATCGTGAATGATTCCAGTAACTTCCTGAGAAGGGTTTTGTCTATAGTATTCAATGCCCTGAATTAATCCTGAAAAACAATTTCCAATTCCAACGAGACCTACTTTGATTCTCCCTGCCATTCGAAATTTGGTGTAATTTGGCGGGTTTAAAGTTTTCTTCAAAAGAGAGATTATCTTTTAAGGCAGAATTTTATACTCGAATTCAAAAAATCATACTATGATAACTCCAGGTCGTCCAGTAAAAGATGTTGAAATTAATTCTGAGACACCTATAGAAAAAATATTTGAGGAGTTGTCACAGTCCGGAGGTTTTGAGGCAGTCAATCTTTCTAGTAGTTTAGAAATTCTATCAGAAATGATAAGTGATGAAAAATGCTTAAAATTCATATCGTTTGTTGGTGCAGTGGTATCTACTGGACTTCGAGGAATTATCAAGGACATGATAAAAAATAGGTGGTTTGATGTTGTAATCACTACATGTGGAGCATTAGATCACGACATAGCTAAGCATTATTCACATTACAAAGAAGGTAGTTTTACAATGGATGATGCAGAACTAGCTGAACAAGACATTCACAGATTAGGAAATGTGTTGGTCCCATTGGAAAGTTATGGCCCACTAATAGAAGAAAAAATGCAAGAATTTCTAGAAGAAGAATACCAAAAAGGGGTTAAAGAGATGTCTTCAGGAGAAATATCGAAGATGATTGGAAAGCATTTAGGCGAAGACTCATTTTTACATTGGGCATTCAAAAATGATGTTGACGTGATTGTTCCGGGAATCATGGATGGTGCTGTAGGGAGTCAAATCTGGATGTTTTCCCAAAAACATGCAGATTTTAAATTAAATTTGATTAATGATGCGAATTTACTCTCAGGATTAATTTTCAAGGCAGAGAAATCAGGTTCTTTAATGATTGGAGGCGGAATTTCCAAACATCATACTCTTTGGTGGAATCAATACAGAGAGGGGTTAGACTATGCATGTTACATTACAACTGCCCAAGAGTTTGACGGAAGCTTAAGTGGAGCATTAGTAAAAGAGGCAATTTCTTGGGGAAAGGTCACTCAGAAAGCACGTCAAGTTACATTACACGCCGAAGTCACAACAATTTTGCCATTTATTTATGCAGCGCTACTTGCAAAATTAAAAAAATAATTCAAAAATAAAAAAATTCGATCTTTAAGATTAATGTAGATAAAAACTATTATGCAATGTAAGGAAAATTGAAACGTTGTTCCCAGAAATTACAATTAAAGAATTAAAAAAATTTGATTTAGAAGGAGGATACATGATTGACGGATTTCCTTCTTTGAGTTTTAGTAGTGTCATTGCAACAGAATCAATGATACACACCTCCCAATTCAAATTAGCAGGCGTAGTCGATTCAGAAGTTTTCCCTCCAATTAGTTTGATAAAGGACGGTAAACCAAATTTCCCAACAAGGATTTTTGTAAACAGTGAATTAAAGGTAGCCGCATTTTTATCTCATCTGACATTTGAGGAATCATTACACAGAGAAATTG
>JARRMG010000017.1:0-13011 GCA_037386265.1 Nitrosopumilaceae archaeon | reverse complement strand
GCTTTATGAAAGAATTGTATGGAGACTCAAATGTGTTAACAAGCTCTAAAAGAACCATCCCAAGTGAATTTGATTACTCTATTGTTGTTCCTATAAGAAATGCAGTTTTTCTTTCCATTGCTTCTGCGTGGGCTTTTACATTAAATGCGTCACTTGTTGCATATGGAGCCCATACTGGTGACAAAAACTATCCTGATTGTAGACCTGTTTTTGCAAAAAAATTGGAATCTTCTTTTAATCAAGGGGAGATTGATGGGATAAAAATGGGTTTAAGAAAAAACATCCAAATTTGGTCTCCATTCAAGGAGGGATTATCAAAAAGTGAGCTTCTAAGAATAGGACTCAAAAAAATTGGAGAAGACATTTTTAAAACTTGGAGTTGTTATTCCAGTGGTAAATTTCATTGTGGTAATTGCGAATCTTGTAATAATAGAAAAATTGCATTTGAAAAATCTGGAATAAGAGACAAAACAAAGTATGCCAAATAAATTTAATAACGATTTTGAAGAATTTTCTTTTTTAATACAAGACCACGAATAATGATATACCATATTAGGAAACATGCACCAAACGTTCCTGTTAGTATCCAATTTCCTAATTCTGGTGTTACATCAAAAGATTCTGCTACCTTAAAAGAAATTGCAAACGAAATTACAATTACAATTACTGCCTCAATTACATACCAAATCCAGTGTGGAAATGATTCTTTTGGTATATGGATATTATCATGAGCTACCATACGAGCTCTTAAAAATGATGATTATTTAATTTTTGAGATCTTAAAATGATGAGTGGGAGGGGTGTTTTCTTATCATTGCCATGATACTTTCTTTTTCTTCCTTATTTTCAAAAATTCCTCTATAGGCAGATGATGTTAAAGTAGCATCGTTTCTTACACCTCTCATACGCATACACAAATGTTCAGCATCGGCAACTACTACGACGCCTTTTACTCCTTGGGCAAATAATTCATCAGCTATGTTCTTTGTTAGTCGTTCTTGAATTTGAAGTCTTTTTGAATATTTTTCAACTAATCTTACTAATTTAGATATTCCAAAAACCCTTCCATTTGGGGAGTAAGCAATATGGATTTTGCCAAAAAATGGTAACATATGGTGTTCACACATGGAATAAAATTGAATATCTCTAGCAACAACAGTATCAGAATCTTCTGAAAACTGGACTGATAATTCAGAATCAGACTCATAACCACCAAAAATTTCTCTATACATTTGACCTATTCTTTCCGGAGTATCTTTTAATCCCTCACGGGTAGGATCTTCTCCGATTTCAATAATTAATTCCCTGACCAGCTTTTTTACGCGTTCTTGATCCATTGGATAATCTCAAAGAATTTTTCTAGTATTTGAACCTAATCAGGTTTTTTAACTGATGGTAATTTTATGGGGCGCCTATGAACTTGTGTAACTGAGGGACCACTTTTACTTCATTGAAAAATGGGAATACAATATCATACATTTTTAACAGTAAATCTAAGGATGGTTCTGCAATTCCATAGGTTGGTTGTATAACAAATCCATCAATTTGGTTCTTTGAAATGGACTTAAAAATACTTGTAACTAAATCACTAAAATCATTTAGATTTGTTTTAGAACTTACAACTATTTTGATGTAAGTAATTTTTTTAGAAGACACGGAGGATTTAAGACAATCCATTGTGTTTGTGATTAATTTTTCATAATGTTTAGAATCAACAAACTCAGAATCCTTAGTTTTGAATTCAATTTTCACAATATCGATAAAAGGTAGAATATAATCAAACTTCTTAGAATCAAAGCAGGATGATTCAAGATATGTAGGGATTTTTTTACTTTGTACATGTTTAGCCAATTCTGCCACGGCTTGGTATTGTACTAAGGGATCTCCACCTGTAAAATTAACTTTGTATGTCTGATTTTTTAGGTTTGAATCAATTAGCTTACATGCTTCATCTAGATCGTATTCTGCACCAGAATCAAGTGGTAATGATTCTTTAGTATCACAATAAAAACAAGTAAAAGGACAACCTGCTAATCTAACAAATAGAGTTTTTGTTCCATAAAGAATTCCTTCTCCTTCTACAGATGTAAAAATTTCAAATAATCTGACTTTCAAGTAAAAGTTGTAATTTTTTTCATTATTTATTCAATGAGTTTTTGTTAGTGCAGTACAGGTTCTTTGGCATAGAATAATCCAGATATGAAAAATACAACGCCTAAAATTCCGATGAGGCTACCTACAAATTCAACTGTACTTTGCATTTCAACTTCCAATGGAGCCCAAAGCCAGGCCATTAATGCCCCAACCACGATCATTGGTATTCCTACACCAACTGTGATTTGCTTAGAAGCCATGCTCAATGCTGTTTGGAAAATGTATATGAAGTTTATGATAAATTATGACTGGATTTGAATCTGTTCAAGAGTTGATGTTATAGATCTTAGTAATTTATTTGCCTCTTCAAAGTCACTTTTTGATATACTGGTTTTAATTGCTTGAAGAGATTCTTTTAGTTCTTGAAGACTATTTTCATCTAGTTCTGTTGAGTTAGAATTCAAAGTTTTTTCAATTTGATCAACTCTTAATTCTAGAAGTTTATTTTCTGTAAGTTCAAATTGTTGTTGAAGAATCATGGTGTTTCGAACCTCTTGTATTACTTGAGAGGGGGTAGATGCTACAGAAAGATTTTCTCTGGCAACCTCAAATTTTTGAATAATTTCTTGAGATACGCCAGTGCTTTGAGAATGTTCAATTAACCTATCAATTTGTTTTAGATATTTTTGAGCAAATACTTGAGCACGAGATAATTCATTTTGTGAGGCCTCTTCACGAAGTTCTGCGTTAATTTCAATTATGGTTTGTTTAATTTCATGAATGGTTTGTGAGGCTTGGATAAACTGATTATTTTGAATTTGGTTTTTGGAGGTAACGAATAATCCATCAAGATAATCAAAGTTTATTGTAGAGTTATGATTCCTAGCAATGTTCTTTAGATTATTGGCATAACTGTATAATCTTAGTAAATCATTTGAAGGGTTTGGTGTAGATTTACTTGCAACTTGACTTTGTGCGGGTTGAGCTGATAATTGATGTGAAACTTCACTGAAAATTTTCATTGCTGTTAGAAAATCTTCTTTAGCAGTAGTATAATCATTATTTGAGAGAGATGTTTCTAATGAAGAAACTTTGTTTTTACCTTCCTGGAATAGCTCTTTTATTGCTACTGGAGTTTCATCCGTAATTTGTTTTTGAATTTGATCTTGGGCGCGTTTAGCAATTTTGACTAATATTTCAGGATCTTCTTGAGCAAATGCCGGATTTGTAATGCCCCCTGCTGCTAAGCTTGCCACCAAAATAAGTAATCCTAAAATTTTAATTGATTTCATTCTTCTTCCTCCACGTCTTCTCTGAGTGTAACAAGATTTTGCATGTCTTTTTTCGTAATTGTGATTACATCAAGTCGTTCTAGTCGTTTTACGGCTCTCCACATAGTTGTTCTTGGTTGAAGGAATTTTTTTCTCAATTCACTTTCAAAGGCTTTCCCACCATTTTCAGAGAGAAATCTAACAATTTTTTTATCGTCTTCTCGCATGTCGGGTCTATAATCAAAGATTTTTTGTGGATCCGCGGATTTTTCTTCTGTTGGTTTTTCTTGTACAATTTCTTTTTGAACTGTTGGAGATGTCTTTGCTCTGTTTTTCTTTATGATAACTGATGCTCCAGCTATTCCGGCTGCTGCAATTGTTCCAACAATAATTGGTACAGTATAATCCTCTGAAGGAGGAGGGATAGTTGTTGGAGGTTTAGTATCAACAGGGGTTGGTGGTGTGCCAAGAATGTAATTAATCTCAGTAGGTCCACTGGATAATTCTAATTTTGTTTGCTCCTCCAGAATCTCCATATTCTTGGGGATGGTACTCATTCCGACAATGATGGAACTTGAGGGCATAAGCAGGGTATAATCTGAAGGAGAATCAAACGAGAAAGTCCAAACTCTTCCTTCTTTTGAAATTAAATCATGAATATCATAATCAACAGTAATACTGGAGGACCCAAAAGTATCGATAACAGCTTTATCCTCTATAACTTCACTTGAAAGTAAAAATCCATCTGCTCCTACTGCAACCAAATTATCAACGGATGGACCGAATAAGTCAATCTCAAAATCGGGAGAAAATGTATCTATATCAATTTGAGTAGAAATATGCGTGGAACCATCTGTGTACATGGTTAATTCAAGGGTTCTAGTAGAGCTGAATGAGGTCTGGAGCGGTATCCCAATGGCCATAACTAGCAAGCCAGCAAGTACAAGGGGCATCCTAATCATTGTATTGACGATACCTTCAGTCCTTACAAAAAGCATTCCATCATCTACGAGAGGTTCATTCCTATGAATTGGTACGATTTCTGGGTTCAATGGCTAATACCTTAAATTCATGCTTTCTACGAGTCCCTGAAATCTCTTAAATTCCTGGAAAAATTGAAGTCCTTTCTCAGTTATCAAAAAGACTCTATTTCTATCGTTTTTGACGGACTCGACTAAGCCAGCTTCTACCAATTTCTCACATTTGTCTAGTACTGCATAGTGAGAAAGGTTGGCTTTGCGAGATATTGCAGATATAATGATTCCATCACGTCCACCATTTGCGGTAACGTCAAGGATATCACCCATTATGCCCATTTCGGACCTGTATTGTTGTTTTGACATGTCAAAGTATAGTATTGGTTTGTTTATGAGGAATCTTTTGAAACTTCACAGCGGAACACAAAGCGGAACACCAAATTCATCTCAAAAAAGGATGGATTTTTTGGATTTTTGATGCGGGAAGAAAATTTGGTAAATTTTTTGTGCCTATATTTTTGATACAAAATTTAGAATTTTTTTCAAAATTTTAGAAAGTAAATTTTTTGAAAAAATCTTGCGAATTTTGAATTGTTTTCTTGAATTTTTTGGTTTTTTGTATATAAGGAACAGTGTGTTTCACTTTCATTCCTATATTTTTAGCCTAGATATCATCTGAAAACGGAAGAAATCCGATAGAAAATATCTAAAAAAGAAAATTCTTGTCAATGTTTTCAGTAAAATCTTCTGGGAGAAACTATTCTCATGAAGAAAATGGGGAAAACGTGGGTATAACGAAACTTGAAAAATCTTCCAAATTTCAAAAAAATAGATATTAGACTATTTTAACTGAAAAAATCATTCATTGGGTCAGTTTTGAGAATACATAATAACTTTTTATTCCAATTTTATAATAAAATTATAAATTGTTTGATAAGTTCAAGAAGCAAGATGAGGGTGGAGAGATGGTAGAAGAAAAACCTAGTGAGGAGTCAAAGGTAGAAACAGTAGATGGGGAGTCAAAGGTAGAGAGTTTTTCTGAAAAATCAAGTGAGATTGGAATTGGAGATCTCATGAATAAACGTGCCCAGTTAGATGAAGCCATTGATTATGTAGGTTTAATGATAAAAAATTTGAAGGATAAACGGACTGGTTTAGAAAAAGATATCGAAGAAGAGTCAGTTGACATAAAGAATCTCAAAGAAAAATTAGAAAAAGTTAGTGCCTATATTGATGAAGAAAACCAAGGGATTAAGCAATTGGCTCGTAAAAGACAAGAAGTGGAAAATGAAGCCGATGAAGTGGGATCTTTGATCAATAGTTTGAAGGAAAAATTATCTGGTATTGATAGAATTGTAGATAATGAAGGAGACAGAGTCAGGAAAATTAAGGAATCAAGGGAATCATTAGAATCCTAATTTTGAAAATTAAATTTTAATAAAATTTTGATGAGGAAGTTGTTGCACTAGTTGAGGCTGGTACTGAGGGAAACATATCTCCAGTAGAATTTTCGGCAACTGCTGCAGCTTCCTGGAGAATTTTGTCTGATTCTATATTTGTTGTTTCATCAATACCAAAGGCACCATCCCCGGCGAAACTCTCAGTCATAAATCCACCCAACATATCTGCCATTTGACCAATTTCTTGCTCTGCACCAGGCATTATCTTTCCAAGAGAGGATTTAAGATTCTTCATCAATCCCATGGTTGGCATTATAGTCATTACTGTATCGCCAATATCATTTGTTGTAGTTAATCTTAATTCTATTCGTTCTAGAGCAATTCTTGCGTTGCTTAAAATTTTTGTTACTTTTCTTACTTCTGCTAATTCATTAGATAATACTTTACTTGTTTGAGCATCATGTTTTTGAGTTGCCTCTACAATTCGTTGAAATAGTTTCGCATCACGTTCTTTGAGTTTATTTAACATACCATCTAACTTTGAAATTTGTAATGATAATTTTTTAATTGCCGTTTGAACTCTTGGTTTTAGTGGACCTTTTGGTTTGATTACATCACTGATTTTCTCAGAAATGGTTGGTTGTGGTTGTTTAGTCCATTTATCCTTAAGTTGTGTCAACGGTATTAATTTTAAAATTTATACTTAATTTCCGGTGTAAAGATTGCTTCACAGTAAACCAAATTTCACTTACCAAATTTACCTAGAAATAGCTATTCTAAGTTATTTAGGCACGATTAGAAATTTATTTTTGTTATTGTGTGTCATTTTATTAAAATGAGGAAAAAAATTCTGATTATTCCTGTTGTGATGATAATAATTACTATTTTCGTTATTTCCCAGCCTGATAGTTCTGAAGATAAAAATCAAATTCTTTTCCATGTGACTCTTGCTGATCCTGACCAATATAACGAAGGGGTATACTCTAGTAAGTTTGAGTTAGATAAAGGAGATTATTTTTTCAGATTTGTTCCAAATGGAGATAGTCCTCAGATTTTATCAATAGAGTTGGAAGGAAATGAATTTCAATTTAGGGAAGATTTCAAATTAAATGGCACATTACATGAGACAGGAATTTCTGAGTATTATACCTGGGATTATGATGGAAAAAAGATCATTAATGTTTCATCTCCACAAGAAATCTTCATTCAGATTAATCCTAACGGAAACATTATGGGTAGTGTATCAGTAGATATTATTGAAAATTAAAAGGCGTGCCCCACTTATTGCAGAACTGGATTTAAATTATTATAATTTTTTTAGAATTTTTAGAACATATGATTAATTCTGTTTTTGGTAAACTTTTGAACTAAATTTCTTAGATTGAGAGATGCGTATGGATTTTAGTAGATTTTCAATAAAAAAATTAAATTCACAAGAATTGATAATCAAATTAATTTCCTGTAAGATTGGATTTTGAAAAGTGATTAATCCATCTAAAATTTTGAAGAGGTATAAATTACGAAATTTTAGGATGTATTTATTGAGATTAAAAGGAAAAGTTGCAATAGTCACTGGAGGAAGCAGGGGCATAGGATTTGAAACTGCTAAAATTTTTTCAGAAAATGGAGCAGCAGTTGTAATTACTTCGAAAAATGTAAAACAGTTGGAAAATGCTTCCAATCAACTCGCTAATGTTTATCCAATTTCGGCAGATATTACAAAAGAAGAAGAAGTCAAAACAGTTGTAGAAAAAACAATAGAAAAATTTGGGAGGTTGGATATTTTGGTTAACAATGCAGGGATCTTTCCTAAAATTAAACAATTACATGAAATATCGGATTTAGAATGGAATGAAGTTCTAAATGTGAATCTAAATGGACAGTTTAGATTTACCAAGTTCTCAATACCCTTCTTGCAAAAATCTTCAGGTACAATTGTTAATGTTTCATCTGATGCAGGATTAAAAGCATATGAAGGGTTTAATGCTGATGCGTATTCAGCCTCCAAGGCAGCATTAATTGTGTTAACAAAGTGTTGGTCTTTAGAGTATGCGAAAGATAGAATTCGTGTTAATTGTGTGTGTCCTGGAGTAGTCGATACTGATATGACTAAACCTTTTTTGAAAACAGACAAAGATAGAGAATTTATGGATAATGATCATCCAATAGGAAGAATAGGGACGCCAAGAGATGTTGCAAAATCAATTTTATTTTTAGCTTCTGAAGATTCCTCATGGACTACAGGAGCCATTCTTGCTGTAGATGGAGGTCAATCCACAAAATAAATTCACATGAGTTTAATATTCCCTAAATTGTACTAGATTTAATGACTGACAGGAAAAAGAAAGCAAAATTAATCATTTTGCTAGGAGTGATATGGGTAGTTGTTACTTTGCCCCTTCCATGGATAATTAATAATCCAGAGGTATCAGATTCTCAACTAAACACAATATTGTCAATCATAGGAATTTTGTCTATTCCCTTCATCATGCTTGGAGTTGCATGGACTTTAAAACCCGAACTTACAACATAGGTAATAATATTGAATGATATTCCAATTTCAAATAAATTTCCAGAGTTTGGTGTTGCATTGCAAGCAGCAAATGAAGCCGGTAAGGCAATATTGGAAATCTATGGAGAAGATTATAAAACTTCCACCAAGCATGATGATTCTCCGATTACAGAGGCAGATGTAAAAAGCAATGAAATAATCAAAAGCATTCTATCTAAAACTCCTCATCATATTTTATCGGAAGAAGACAAGGATGATAAAAGTAGATTAAATAAAGAAACGGTTTGGATTGTAGATCCTTTAGACGGCACATCAGATTTTATTGATAAAACTGGAGAATTTACCGTCATGATAGCTCTGGTTAGAAATCAAAAACCGATATTAGGGGTAATTGGATGGCCAACAGAAAAAACTATTTTTGCTGCTCAAAAGGATGGCGGAGCTTTCAGATATTCTAATGGAGAATGGAGGAAAATCTCTGTAACTAATGTTTCCGAATTATCAAAATGTAGAGCGGTAGGTTCTAGGCATCATCTCTCAGAAAAAGAAAAATCATTTATAGAAAAATTAGGAATTGAAAATTTCACAAGTATTGGAAGTTCATTGAAGGTTGGAAAAATTAGTTCAGGTGAGGCTGAGGCATACATCACAACTACAAATAAAATGAAAGAATGGGATTCTGCTGCTTCTTATTGTATCGTTACAGAGGCAGGTGGAAAAATGACAGATATGTTAGGTAATGATCTTACTTACAATAATGAAATGGTATATCATCAAAATGGAATTTTGGTGACCAACGGTCTGATTCATAATAAAATATTGGAAGAATTTAAAAAATTAAATTAGATTTCTTCCTTTAAGAAATTCTTTAACTTTGCTGGCACTTTCTGATAATGGTTCATTTTCGGTGTCAATTACCAGATCTGCTTTTTCAGGTGCTTCATAAGGATCATCAATTCCAGTAAATCCCTTAATCTCACCCTTTCTTGCTTTGGCATACATGCCTTTGACATCTCTTTCTTCACATTTTGCAAGTGAGCATTTAACATAACATTCTGCAAATTGATCACCTGCATCAATAATTTCTCGTGCGTTTTGTCTATTTTCCAAATATGGAGAAACTAGAGAAACAGCGCTTGGGACACCATGTTTTAGCAAAAGTTTCGCCAAATGAGCGACTTTTTTATTATGCTCATCTCTTCCTTCTTTTGAAAAGTCCTTAGGTGAGAACCATTCTCTTAATTCATCACCATCAAGCATTGCCAAATTAGGAATGTCTTTTTGCAAATCTTTAACGATTGTAGTCTTTCCTGAACAAGGAAGGCCAGTCATCCAAAGAACAAACGGTTTCATGTAATCAGATGCGAGAAATTGGACATAAAGAGGTTACGTTAAATTTGGAACCAAGGCTGATTTTCCAAATAATCAATTTCCTTAATCATGTCTTCTTTCTTTTTTGTAATTGCTGTTATTGATCTATATTGCTCATACATCTCAATTTCTTCTTCTTTTGATAAAACCTCGGCTTCAGCTTGATCAAAAAATTTGTTCTCTTTATTTAGGTGGTCATAAAGGTAAATAGAATAAGTCCTCAAGAATCTTGAAACAGGTTCTCTTGCATCTTCTCCTTTTTTCCATCTTTGTAGATGTTTTGTTATTTCTCTTGCAATATTTCTCCCAAATTCATGTTCGATCATAAATGCTCGAATTTCTTCTTTGAGTGTATCATAACTTGCTACACATGGAAAATACGAATTTTCCTCTCTGGAATGGTGAATGGTATCTACAAATTCATAAATAATAATCGTGATTTTTTCAATATCACCAAAAGGAATATTCGATCCGCCGGTTAATTTTACAGCACATTTTTCAATTACTTTTTGCAGTCGACGTACCTGGTCATGATCTGCTCTGAGTTCTTCAGTGGCACTCATCATAAATTAAGATTCAAAGGTGAAATTTAATGTGTTCTAAATGATATACGATGAATCAACCTAGATTGATTAATTGGGATTTTAATAGATCTTAATAAAAATCAAAAAGGTATGAATCCGGTTTTTCTGGGAATATTGGAGCTAATCAGAGGACAGATAGATGAAATTCCATCCTTAAGCAGTTTTGATACTAGATTTTTCTTAGATAAGATAAACGAATTGCAAAATTTCTTGGGAACTCTGAGTCAAGATGGGCCAGTTGCTTCAGCTCATGTAATATTATTGGCAGCTGGTGTTGTAATTTTTCTCGGAGTTGCAGGAGAGGCTTTTTTCAAAAAAACAGGAATACCAGATGTTGCATTTTTGATGGTACTTGGAGTAATTATTGGACCAATTCTTGGAATCATTCAAGCAGAAGCTGTACTTCAAATTGTTCCATATTTTGCAGCATTAGCTTTGATAATTATCATGTTTGATGGAGGATTAAATCTAGATCTCAAACAGATGGTAAAAACGGCGCATTTTGCTTTTACATTAGCGATTCTTGGTTTTATTTTATCAGTCGCAATTACTAGCATCGCTGTACACTATCTTTTGGATTGGGTGTGGATGGAGAGTATTCTACTTGGTTCAATTGTTGGAGGAAGTAGTTCGGCGATTGTATTTGGACTTGTTAGAAATATCAGAATTTCTGAGGAAACAAAAAACATGCTTAGTTTTGAATCTGCTTTGACAGATATTTTATCTACAATAATTGCTTTCATTCTATTTGGTGCAATACTTGCAGGGCAATTTGATCTACAGGTATTACAAGAAACACTGGGAAGATCTATTGTTGTAGGATTGGTTCTTGGTTTTGGGGTAGGAATTCCTTGGATGTATGTTTCTACAAAGCTTGGCAATGCCCAGCACTCCTACATGTTAACCTTAGGAATACTGTTTTTGTTGTTCTTTTTAGCAAATTCCTTTGGAGAATCAGGCGCACTTACTGCTTTAGTGTTTGGATTAATGTTGGGAAATAAGAAACATCTTTCCTGTCAAGTAAAGAAAACCTCTTGGTTAGAGTTATCTTTCCTACAATTATTCTTCCAAAATAAATTAAAATTGTAATTCCAATTCCAATTATTACAACTATTGGTTTAGGAAGATCAAAAAAGATTCCTCCTCCAGAGCCAAAAGAGGGTGGTTTTATCACCAAACCTCCAGAAGATTCTCAAAAAGAATAATTCTAAATTAAAAAATTTTAAGATTTGAGTTTATCTTTTATGGTTTGAATATATTTTTGGTTGTATTCAGAAAATAATCTAATTTTATCTTGCGCAAGAGCCATGGCTCCTGGTCTACTATTCACATGTTTTTGCGCAATTTCTTGATCTTCTAGTAATTTTTGTAAACCTTCTTTTGAATGCGATTCAAGTTGAATAGTTAATTGATTTAATTCATTATCAAGCAAATTTTTTGTATCAGGTAGTGCTGGTGGAAATGCTCCAATGATTTCTTTAGTAGTAATTTTTCCAAATACTTTCCTATCTAATTCCATTAGTTTTATCTCCCTCATTTGTATTATAAATTAAATTTCCAAGAATTCTTATTTCCATTATTAAATTCAAGTTTTTTGAAAAATTTTGTTATTTATTCACCAAGGTAATTATCAACATTGAGATTAGAATTTAGAATATAATATTATCAGAATGGAATTTCATAGTAAGTGATAGATGATGACTTATTGTATTGGTAAATGTAAGAATTACAAAGCACAAAAACCATCAAGAATAGGACGGTATGCAGCTGGACAAAAAAGGTGTAATCATTGTGAAATTTTTGTAGATTATGACGGAATTACTTGTCCTTGTTGTAATAGACAATTGCGTTGTCTTCCTAGAAGTAGAAAAGGAAAAGAACGATATCTAGAACAAATTGTATTATAATTTTCTCTAAAAAATAAACTGCTTATTTAGGGGAGTATACTAATCATAGTATGACAATTCCAGAAGATGTCCAGGATTATGTAGAAAAGCAGATAAATTTAATGATTTCACAAACTGAGGCCTATTTACCTTTCATAAGGGTAGCATTCCCTTACTCCAAAAATCTAGCTGATGCATGTTACAATCTAATAGTTGGAAGTGCTGTTTCCATTTTTGTAAATCAATATGCGATGAGATTAAAGTATCCTACTGCAGAAGATTTCACCGAATTTGGAAAGATGACAGTGAAGTACAGGGATCAAATTGACCAATTTTTCAAGTAATTATTCTATTTTTATTTTATGATTTGAAATCACTTTTGGTATTGTAATAGTTAATCTTCCATTAGTAAATTTTGCACTTGCTTTTTTGCTATTAATTTTAGAGGGAAGAGTTATTGTTTTTTTGAAGTATTCAAATTTAGTTTTCATCCCTAATTTTTCTTCAGAATAAGTTTCCTTTAATTTTGCTTCAACTGAAATAGTGTTTTCATCAAAGGTAATTTTAATACCTTTTTTGTTTACTAATGGAAGATCAAATTCCAGTAACCAATAAGTTCCAAATTCCCTTAAACAAGATAAAGGAGAAAGAATCTGTTGTTCCACATCATCATTTAGTAATGAGCTAAAAACTGGTTGAAAGGTTCTAATTTTGTTATTATCTTCTTTTTTAGCCATAATATCACCTGTAAATCTGAGGAACTCTTCCTGTTGGTTTTTGTTGTTGCTGTTGTTGTAAAGAACGAATTGTTTCTTCCATGAGATTTCTGTGTTGTATACGTAATCGCTCAATCTTCTTTTTTATGTCAGTTGTATCTACATTGATATCTAATATTTTGGCCAATGTTGTAATTGCC
>JARRMG010000016.1:0-8075 GCA_037386265.1 Nitrosopumilaceae archaeon | reverse complement strand
GTAATACTTGGAGCTGGATATGGTGGTTTGCTTACTGCTGTTGAACTCGAAGAGAAAGTAAAATCTTTAGAAGATGTTGAGATTGTTCTTGTTGACAAAAACGACTATCATCAATACCTGCATCTTGCATATGAAATAGTTTCAAATGCGAAGAAAGTTTCTGATGTCACAGTGCCATTGGATGAATTATTGGGCAAACGGAACATTCAGTTTTTTCAAGCTATTGTATATGAAATTGACCTCAAAAACAAAGTGGTTAAGACCAACAATGGCGATTTATCATATTTTGAACTTGTGGTTGCCTTAGGGAGTGAACCAAATTTTTATAATATTAAAGGTGCGAAGGAGTATTCCAAATGTGTGTGTTCAGTTGAAGCAGCTGTCCAAATTAGAGACAAGTTAAGAAAGTTATTAGAACAAGATAAAGATGCCAAAATTGTAGTGGGAGGGGGTGGATTTACAGGCATTGAAGTTGCAGGAGAGATTCTGGACGAACTAGAACATCCATTGACAATAGTTGAAGCGGCTAATCGTCTACTTCCTTTTTGGAATAATTTAGAATTTTCAAAAAAAGCGGCCAATGTTCTAAGCGAGATGGGTGCAGAGGTTATTTTAAATAAATTAATTACAGAGGTTAAAGAAGATGCCATCGTTTTCGATGATGGAAGCAAGATTAAATGTTCTCTTTTTATTTGGACAGGTGGAGTTCAAGGGTCCCTTGTCACAAATAGGAGCGGATTTAAAACTGGGAAAGGTAATAGAGTGGAAATCAATGATTTTTGTGAAGCAGTTGGATTCCCTGGAGTTTATGTAATAGGTGATTGTGCTCTTGTTTTAGATTGTAAAACCAAAAAAATCCTTCCACAATGTATTGAAATTGCTTTGGAACAGGCTGAAGTTGTGGCAAAGAATTTGTATTCGGATTTGACATTTAGTAAGAAAAAAATTTTCGTCCCGAAGTTCAGCGGTCAAATTGTTAACATAGGTGAAAAATATGGTATAGGAATTATTTCTGGGGTGAAAATGGAAGGACGGCTTGCCCAAATGGTGAAGAAAATACTTCATCTACATTATGTCTATAGAATAGCGGGTCTTGGAGAGATTCTAAATGAAATTGTGTAAATCTGGAACAACAATTTATTTTATAATAATGATATTGGCAAATAGGCCTAACTAATGTGAGTCATAAAATTTAATCTTAGTGAGTTAACAAAAAATATTTTGATTTCAATTACTGTTATGCCCAAAAATATGGAATAAATTGAGGAATTATGGAGATGTCTGTTTCCTAACAATGTATGTGTGAAAAATTAGGTTCTTGTAAAATTTCTTTTTTTGAGAAGAATTTTTAATATGATTTAGTGTGACGTAATATTTAATAGTGGCGCTAGTTTGTGTAAGAGAGAATTAACGTGGATACAGAGGTGGAAAAAATGGGAAAACTTGTTACAATAGTCGTTTGTCCTGACTGTGAAAACGAAATGATTAAAATTGAAGATTCAAGATTTGGAGACTTCTTTGAATGTTGCGTTTGTAAAAAAAGAGTTTACGTTCCTGAAGATGAAGCATATAAGTTTCCAATTTTATGTGGCAAATAACTGAAATTTTTTATATCATGTTCTATTCTATAGAATTATTCTAAAAATATGAATGGTTTTACTTCTTTGTAAAAAACTTTTTTTAAAAAAATTGATAAATTCATTTTATTTTTCTTTATTAGATGTTGAAATTTTTTCTGAATTTAAGACGCAGTTTATGACTTTTGAACAACGGAGACAATTTTCTGGAATAAGGGAATGCCCGGATAATTCTGCTAAATATCCAAAATGATGGAGACATTTTTGATTATCTGTTTTATTTTCTAGGTCTATGCGTCCTATTTTGAAAATTGTTTTCTCAACCGGAATAAAGGATTGATCTTCAGGAACGTTAGTCTCCATTTTGAACACTATAAATTTGTTGATTTAACAGATTATTTAATAAATATGAAACTCAAATCTGGTTTTAAAATTACATAAAATGTGTATTAAATCGAATCTAAGTAAAAGGGTATCATTATAGCTTTGGAATAATGCATCAATGTTTTCGGCAAAACTTCATTTTAATTTTTATTCTTAACTTTAAATCTAATTCATTGTAATAATTTATTCATTTGATTAAAATTTTTCCTTGATAGGAACGCCGTCACACCAGCTTTTCATTAAACAAGTGGAGCAAGTATATCCATGTTTTTTTCCGATACATGAATCATGTTGAATGTTTGTGTTTTTAACAAAAAATTCAGTCACTAAAACACCTTTAATAAATAACTAATTATACCTAGGTAAAAATTGACTTAATTATAGTGCTCCCAATATTGAAATATTGTTTTTTTGATATTACTAGAAATTAGTTTTCATCATTATACTATGAATAAAATTCTGAGAATTAACTTAACAAAAAAGTGTGAGAAACAAAACAAATTTCAAGTAAACCTTCATTAATCACAAACATGAATAAATCTCCACTATTCTCCCGCAAACCTCCTTTTTTTAAAAGAAGATTAAAATACAATTTTTAAATTTGGTTTATCAAGTTTATTAGTTAATAATATTAAGTTATTCCTTCTAATTTTGATATTTAGGAATGATTTTGATGAATAGAAATCATGTAATGCTTATACTTTTGATTCTAATCTTGATCACAATTCCATTAATAGGTTATTTTGATTATGCTGAGAAGAATCGTGTTAGAGAAAGTGCAAAAATATTGGTCCTAGATGCTGTTTCACTTATTGAGAATGAAGGAAAAGATGCTTTTCCTGAATTCAGGTTGGAGGGAAGTAAATGGTTTCATGATGATTCCTATGTTTTTGTTTGGCAAACAGATGGTATTCGACTTGTTTATCCTCCTGATTTAAGTGGAGAAGGTCAAAATGTTAGTGGGATTTTAGATGTAACTGGAAAAGCAATTGGAAGACTCTTGATGTCGCATTAAGTGAAAAAGGGGAAGGATGGGTTGGTTATCAGTGGCCAAAACCTGGAGAAAAAGAGCCTTCAGTAAAACAGATTTATATTAAGGGTGTCAATGTTAACGGACAGAGCTTACTTGTTGGGTCTGGATTTTATTTTGATTCCTCAGAAAATAGTGTAATAATTCTTCAATATGGCTCAATTATTTTAGAGGTTTTAGTTGCTTTTATAGGATTGTTCTTAGTAATTCGGAAAAAAAGATTCTTTGGTTATGGAATATTCTTGACATTTATAATCTATATTTCCTTGATTTGGTAAAATTGATTCCATTAAATATATCAGATATTGTTCTTTACCCGATGTTTTTCATAGCTACTCTTTCAATTTTTTGGGCAATTATTCTAATTTACAAAGAAAATAAACGATAATTACAATAACTGCACAAAAGAGAGAGTCCAAATCCTTGTGTTAATTTAATCGGTTGCTCTTACTCTAAAAATATGGCAATATACTGCTTGTTACATATTACTTGCAATAATTGAAAAAGGTTGCAACATCTTTGTTTAATCAAAATTTTTCTTCAAAGAACTGATATTTGCATTAGACAATTTCACTAATCGTTTGGAAATTAAAAAAGAGGACGTTTGCAAGAAAACAAGGGAAGATATAATCCACCTTAAAGGTAAACCTTCATTTAATCTTAATTCTAATTATGTTAATAGTGGAATAAAAATGAGAACTGGTGAAATAGTAATTGCAGGTGGAACCAGAACTGCGATTGGAAAATTCGGAGGAAGTCTTAAAGATTTCTCCGCTGTTCAACTTGGAAGCAAAGTAATAAAGGAAGTTCTAAGAAAAAATAAGCTTCGTCCTATTCCACCAAAAGAAAACGTAATTTTTAGACCCAAAACTCTCAATGAAGATTTAATTGAGCTTGAGAAAACTTTCAATGATTGGGATGACTCCCATAATGCAATTGAAGTTGACGAAGTAATTATGGGTAATGTCTTACAGGCTGGGCAAGGTCAAAATGTTGCTAGGCAAGCAACAGTATATGGGGGATTACCAAAAGAGGTAAATGCTTTTACTGTAAATAAGGTCTGTGCTTCTGGATTAAAAGCAATAAGTTTAGCCTATCAGGCTGTAGTTACGAATTCTGCCAACGTTGTTATTGCTGGGGGTATGGAAAGCATGAGTAATGCTCCTTATGCCCTATCTAGAGCCAGATGGGGATATGTTATGGATTTGAATGGAATTGGTGATATTCAAGATCTTATGATTCTTGATGGTCTTTTTGAATCCTTTTATGGATATCACATGGGAGTAACTGCAGAGAATATTGCAGAGAAATATTCAATCACTAGAAAGGAACAAGACGAATTGGGTTTTATTAGTCATCAACGAGCGTTAAAGGCGATCGAAGATGGTATATTTAACGATGAAATTGTTCCTATTGAGGTTCCTCAAAAGAAATGTGATTCTATTATTTTTAATACAGATGAACGACCAATGGTCACTTCTATGGAAAAAATGTCAAGACTTCCTCCTGTATTCAAGAAAGATGGAACTGTAACTGCTGGTAATTCTTCTGGAATAAACGATGCAGCTGCAGCAGTTCTAGTCATGAAAGAAGAGGATGCTAATCAGTATAATTTAAGGCCTCTTGCTAGAATTCTTGGTTTTGCCTCAGGAGCAGTTGATCCAGCTTATATGGGTGTTGGTCCAGTTCCTGCAATTAAGAAGGCTTTGAAAATTGCTGGTATATCTTTGGATGATTTGGGTTTAATAGAGTTAAATGAAGCTTTTGCATCTCAAACCATCGCTTGTTTTAAGGAACTTGGAATTGGGTTAGAGCGGACAAACATATATGGCAGTGGAATTTCTCTTGGACATCCAATAGGATGCACTGGGACAAGAGTTGTTGTTACTTTGCTTAATGGGATGCAAAGAAATAATGTAAGATATGGTCTTGCAACGATGTGTATTGGTGGCGGTCAAGGAATGGCAATGGTTTTTGAATCGATTAATTAAAAGGTGGCTTTTTCCACTTTCAGTTACTGAGATTGTCCTATATACATGAAAACTGAAAAATTAGACCGTTTTAGGTGCGAAATTATTTAATTATTTATAACTATTAGGAAGTCCCAAAAGTTTTATATCCATTGTTAAATGGATAATATTAATCAAACAAAGGAATGAAATAAATTTGAAAAATATTCAAAGAAAATCAGAAATATCTACTATCGCATTAATAGTACTATTAACTTTATCTGCTATAATAATCGTTTTACCTGTTACTACTGCACAAGAGGAGGAACCTCTTCACACTACTGCTTTTGCTTTCATTAATGCTATGCCTAATGTTGTAGGTGTAAACCAGCAGGTGTTGATACATTATGGTATTCATCTGCCAACTTTATGGCCACAGACTGGCTGGGAAGATCTTTCAGTTGAAGTTGAAAGACCTGACGGTTCAACCTACAGTATTACAGGTTTAACCACTGACTTAACTGGAGGAGCAGGAGTAAATCTTACACCTGATCAAGTGGGAACATGGCGCATAAGAACAATATATCCATCACAAGAAATTACCAGTCCATCACGAGGTTTTCCAGTTGGCACAATTGTTAACGACGCAATCAGCGACTGGTTTGAAATAACCGTTACATCAGAGCCAGCAATGGAATATCCTGGACATCAACTTCCAACAGAATTTTGGTCACGACCAATTAATGCACAATTCTGGTCATGGTCAGCAGTCACAGGAAACACTCTATCAAACGTCCGTCCAACAGCAGAAGCACCTTATGAACAGCCTGTACGACCAGGTAACGCATATGCACCAGAAGTTGGCCACGTACTATGGGCAAAACCCCTAGTTGGTGGAGCTTTCAGTGCACTTGGAGGTGGACTTAGTTCTGTAGAAACAGGAATTCATGCAACCGAAGATGGAGACGCATACGAAGGACTTTTCAATCCACCAGTAGTAATGAATGGAGTAGTCTACTTTAACAAATACAAATCTGACGGAGGAAGCCGTGTTGCTCGGATTGTGGTTGCTGCTGATATACGCACAGGAGAAGTTCTTTGGGAAAAGCCTCTTCTAACCCCAGATGGTGACGAATTACGGCTTTCTTTTGGACAATCAATGATGTTTGACGGATTCAACTATCACGGAGTATTCCAATATCTGATTTGTACTTCGGGTAGTACGTGGTATTTCTATGAACCAACAGATGGACGCTTAGTAATGACATATGAGAATGTTCCTGGCGGCGGTAATTCAGAACGATTCTATGGACCAAACGGAGAAATTATAATCTTCACAATAAATCTTGCAGATGGTACTTTGCAGAAATGGAATTCTGCATGGGTCTTAGAAGCAGCCAAATGGGTTGGAACACCTAATGGTCCTGACTCAACTTTTGGTAGCTGGTATAGATCATTCATGGGACGAACTTTAGATGCTCGTCTTGGAATTGAATGGCTCGTAGATATGCCCAGCAGAGATGATCTTCCAGATACTACAAGAACGCAGAATCATCAGAGAGTTCGAGTGTTAGGTAATGATGTAACTATTCTTGGATGCAACTTTGACCGTGGAAGTCCAACAGGTGATCCAGTGACGATGTGGGCTATAACCTTTAATGGAAAGTTTGATCCAACAGGTGCATGGCAAGACTTGCAGTGGGTAAACACTTCATATTCAGAAGAAATTGGTGTTTCTAGCAGCAGATTCCCCGAATACCTTGGATTGGTTCCACAGAAAATCTATGACGTAAACGTTGAACTTGCATGGGATAAAGAATGGATTCCACCTATGCCCTATGCAAACCTTAACATTGAAGATGCAAACATGGAAGACGACGTATTCACAGTAGCGTTTAATGACAACCCAAGTGATTGGGGATTCAGACTTAGTACTGGTGATCAACTTTGGGGTCCAGAGGGGCCATGGCACTATCAAACCAACTGGAGTTATGAGTCTATGAACTCATGGAACTGTCTGGTTGGTGGAGGTTACAACATATACCTAGTTGGAGGACACGGAGGAACAATACATGCTCTTAACTCAGATATCTTCACTTATGAGGGGGACAGAGTGGGGTGGTCTTGCAGTTATTGGTGATAGCATAATTACTGCCTACAACACTTATGATCAGTTAACGTATGGTATTGGCATGGGACCAAGCGAAACTACAGTTGAAGTTCAAGATAATGTGGTCTCTCTTGGAGATCCTGTCTTAATTACCGGTACTGTTATGGACATTTCAGCTGGCACTAAAGAAGATCGGATTATGGCAAGATTCCCGAATGGAGTTCCAGCAGTTTCTGACGATAGTATGAGTCCTTTCATGGAGTATGTTTATGCACAGAAAGATTGGCCATTACAGACAGTTGGTGTTGATGTCAAGATCCAGATATATGATCCTATGGGTACTTATGCTTGGATTGGCACTGCAACATCTGATGCTCAAGGCAACTATTTCTATGACTTTACTCCTGAAATGGAGGGAACATACGCAATAATCGCCACTTTCGATTCAACAAAAGGTTACTATGGTTCTGAAAGTACAACATATCTGCATGTAGGTCCTGCACCAGCAGCTAACGGCCCAATAACACCTGTACCACATGAGACACCTATAATTACCGCAGAAGTAGCTCTAGTGCTTGTTGCCGCTGTAGCTGTTATCGTCATAGCAGCCTACATTGTAATGCGAAAAAGGAAGTAAATTAACTTCCCCCCTTTTTCTTTTTTTAATAAATTTAATTTTTTAGATTTTTGTTCTCGTTTATTTTACTGAAGATTTAAATTGATTTAAAAGTTAGTCTATCTTATGCAGAAAGTAAATATTTTTTTAACTTTACTTATTGTGTCGATATTTTCTTTAATCATATTATTTTTGGTGATGCTGTACGTTTTACCTTCATCTCCAACTCAGCCAGATTGGTGGACAAATATGTGGGGTCATATGGGAGGTATGATGGGAGGTACTGGTTCTGTTTCAAATCCATCTTTAGGATATTTTGGAATATTATTTGTTGTAGTAATTGGAATAGTAATAGTAAGTGCAGTAGGTTTAGTTTATTTTGTTATGCTTCCAGAAATAAAAACTTCTA
>JARRMG010000015.1:0-7480 GCA_037386265.1 Nitrosopumilaceae archaeon | reverse complement strand
AATAAAATAATACAATATGGCCGAAACAAATCCACTCAACATACTTGAGGCAACAGATAGCCCCACCGATGAATCCTCCAATGGAAACGTATTTTCGATGTCTTCTGCTCCTTCAAATTGAAAATACCCATCATCTAGAGGCATCATTACAAATGGTAGTACTGCCAATGCTCCAAGAGCAGATGAAATAATTAGCAATGAGACGGATTGAGCAAAATATTTTTCTTCATTGTCACGTATTTGCAAAAATGCAGAGTTTGGTGAAATAAAAACACGTAAAATTAAACCAAGATCAAAGGAAGACAAATAACAAATTCAATTGAATTTGAATATTGATAAATATGTAGTGCAAAAATCAGGTATGAAATTCATTTAAAATATAAGATCTGCTACAAACCACAATTGCTTTGAAGATATTTGATAAAACCAACTGTAAAAATTATTCCCAATCATCATTCATCAAGACATGTTGGCAATAGGGGCATTTGTTTTGAAAAAACGGAGTGTTGTGGATTTTACAATTATGTATTTTTAGTGCAAAACCTAATTTTTGTGGTTTATCTTTGATTTTGTTCATTTTACACGGATCCATAAATTCTTGATTTAATCCCCATTCCAATTCCATGGGGAATCATGTTCTTTACATTCCTCAGAGCAATAAGGACTATCGTGGTTTAGGTTGACCCCACAATATTTACACATAGTCCTTTTCTCATTCCAAGTTTCATTTTCAGGGTAATTTGACATTATTCACTTTCCTATTTTCTGAATCTTTTTGAGATAGTTTCTTTGTCTGTTTGATTTTTCATCATACGATTCAGAAAAATCTCCATACATTTCCTCGAGACGTTCCTCATAGTTTTGGCTCATTTTTCTATCATCAGGAACCAATAATTAATAAAAGAAAAGAAAATTGTTCAAATCCCAAAAGAAGTCAACTAATTGATAATTCTAAAGTCACCTTAAGGGCAAATTATCAATAAAATGTTTGGAAAAATAGTACATCTAGCTTTGAGAAGTTAGTCCTGAGGATATTTCCACTGGAACTGTTGGGAATTTTTCTCCGATCTGTTCTCCTGCAACAGCTGATGCTTCCTGTAAGATTAATTCTGTCTCCTCATTAGAATCAAAGCTTCCTTCGAAGCCTCCTTCAAATGTGTTTGACATCAATCCTCCTAATGCATCACCCATTGCGTTAAATTCTGCATCAGCCTCTGGGATGAACTTTGATAGTGCAGGGCCAATTTCCTTCATTGCAGACATTGCAGGTCCTAATGCATACATCATATCACCTAGCTCATTGACAGTAGTTAGCCTCATCTTTACTTTCTCAAGTGAGATCTTCATGTTTCCAACTAATTTTTTGTGCTTACGAAGCTCTACTAGCTCATTTGCCAAAACTTTGGCCTGAGTAATATTTTGGCTTTGTTTTGCCTCGACTATTTTTGCAAAAATCTTTGCATCCTTTTGATCTAATTTTTGTGTGACAAAATCAAGTTTACTTATAGGTGTGCTTAGTTGTCTGGTTGCCCCTTGTACTCTAGGTTTTAGGGGCCCTTGCTTGTGAATCACGCCTCCAATTTTCTCTGTAAAGCCTTCAGAGTTGCTTGGTGTCCAGCTTTTTTCAAAGTTTGTCACAATGAATTATGGAAAAATTTTATCCATAATCCTTGAAGTGAAAAAAAGTGATCCCAATAGAATAATTTTGTTATGTCAAATAACCTCAAACTAAGCAGGAAATTTAGGAAAATAGAAGAAAGGAGTTAGGTAGATTAAAAAATGAAATTCAAAGAAAAAATAGCCTCCAGCAATTTCGAAGAAGTTGTGCGCATTTTTTAAATACGATCGACTTTTTTCGTGATCGTTGGGACGTATCGGGATTGCATTAATGATAGTTTTTGTCTTTGGTGCAATTCCAGGCTCAATTCATACCATCTTTGCACAATCTCCTGATGATACAAGCAATCAAACAACTCTTTCTGGAGATTTGGCAAACAACCCTATTGCTCAAGATATTTTAGAAAAAATTGAGCAGACAAAACAATGGATTGCTGATTTGGAAAAAAGAGAGTATGAAAGAACTCAAGCTCAACAAGAATTAGAAGAAAAAAGAGCAATAGCCCTTGAGAGACTAAATCAGGACTTGTTAGAATGGGAAAACCTTTGGGCAAATTATACTGCTCGTGCTGCATTTGAAAGATTTGTAGATGACAAACCAGCTCAAGGGAAAGGAGTGTTCTGGGATCAGTTTGAGTTTATGGAAATGAAAGTTGATGCAGGACGAACTGCACTAAAGGAAGTCATTGCAAACGGAGGAACTCTAAGTCAAGCTAGGGCTGCATATCACAAAGCAGCAGAAACAAAAAGAATTGAATTAATAGAAATGAATGCACAGTTTAATGTAAAACACAATTTAGCTTACTACAAGGAGCAATTATTGTTTAACTCTACTGGACAACTAACAAGAGACCCATATACTATTGCAACTCTTGGAGAGTTTTACAAAGACTACAGGGCAAGTCCTGAGTATCTTGATGCCAATCCAAATGATCAATATGCATACGAATCATTAGAAACAAGTCCTGATACTGATTGTCGCTCAGGATATGTTGTGGTTCATAGATTGGCTAACAATGATTATGCATGCATTACAGAATCAACTGCTGAGATGTGGGAACGACAGGGGATTGGAGAAATTGTTGATACAGATGCTGTAATTTATGATGAGGCATCTCTAACTCCAAACATGCCAACAAATCCAGCAACAGAATGCAAAGATAGACACATTGTGGTTTATCATTTTGAGGCCGAGGCATATGGATGCGTACTAGAGTCAGTTGCCCAAACCTGGATTTCAGAAAATAAAGCAGAGATACACGACCTTACTGAATTTATTGTAAGTAAAGACAAACAAAAAGACGTCAAAAATCAGATATTTGAGATAAACCAAAAGATTCTGGACATATATGATAATAACATCCTAGAACAAATTCAGCTAAAAAAACACTATGATTTAATGTATAGTGAGGCTGACAATTCGGCATACAACCAAGAAAAAGAATTGCTTGTAGGATTTAATTCAAATGGAAAAATGAGCAAGGAACAACTTGCAATTCAAATTATGGAGGTTCGTGATAATAACGAGTCATACAAAGAACAGATTCTAGAAGACAAAGTACAGGCACTAGAAGATCTTAAACTAGAATTGCACAAAGAGCTGCAAACAATGGCAAATAGTTTCGAAGATGATCCGGACGTCAAGATGGTTTGGGACTCAGATGATGAGAAATTTTACGCCGCTGAAAGATGAATTAATTTTAATTTAGGTACACTATCAAAGATTCGAATTATTTATGAACTTCTTCTATATCTTTCATTAGTATTATGAAATATTTTGTAATTTCAGTTTTATTCCTGAGTTTGGTTGGATTTACAGGAATTGCACTTGCAACACATGACCCTAACATCGTTCATTCAATGCCATTTGGATATCCAGAACAAAAATTATCTCCGCTAAAACAATTCAAATCCGGTGTTGCTTACCATGAAATAGTATGCAATTCTGGGCTACAGTTAACCCAAAGATATGATGGCTCTCCTGCATGTGTGAGACCTGATACATATTTTGAATTGATTAAAAGAGATTGGGTAAGCAACATTATCAAAGCTATTCAATCAAGAGACCTGTCAGGTCAAGATCCTACTTCTTCCTACATGGAAAAAATAATTCCCACACTTGATGACTTTAAAGATACAATAGCTGAATCAAACAACATTGAAACAATATTTTCAAAATTTGGAGAGCCACATGACGATATCGGAAGTGGAATTCACATCTATGTCTACGAATTAAATGATTTTACTAAAATTTGGATTGGGTATGTAGAAGATATTTGGTATGTCAGACATGTAGATACAGACGGAAATCTACTAGAAGAATTGTTTGCCAAAAATAGCACAAGCCCATGATAGAGTAACTAAGCCCGTTAATGGTTGAAGAAAAAATCCAAAAATTGTGGGATTTTATTATTTCTCATTAATTTGCTTTTTACGCCTAAAAAACCACTAAAATAACGCCAGAAATCACAAATTGTAATGTCTATGCAAATCGAATCCCAAAAAGAGCGCAAAATTCTCAGATGGGCATTAATTTTTATGATTCCAGTAACTATTGGAGTATTTGGTTTTCAAGAGTTTTTTACACTGCCACAAGGAGATGATAATCCATCTGTTAAATCAGGATTTGGTCAAATAACAATGCAGTACCCTCAAGAATTCTCAGAGTCAGATGGTTCACTATTTTCAAACGTAGATTTGGGATTTCAGGTGTTGGCACCAAACCCTAATTGGGATGCACATTCAGTTGAAGAAGTGTTTTCCCAACAAAAACTAGAGTCGTTAAAATCAAAAGGACTCATTCATGGGTTTTATCTGGAGGAGGATCACAAAAAACAATTCATGGTCACAGTATTTGATGTGTCTTCGCAAGACTTTGCACTAGAGCCATATATTGATTCTCAAATTAACCAAATGCAATCTCAAATTGATGTCAATGTACCAATAAAACAAATATCAGATTCGAAGGACTGGGCAATCTTTGCAATGGAGATTCCAACTGAAAACTGGAATTATGGAGAGCAGGTGTTGTTTCTAAAAGACAACAGATTGTTTATGCTGCAATATTCAGGTCAAAATCCAAATAATCTAACTTTTGAGAAAAAATCAGAGTATCTGTCCATAATAGATTCTTTTGAGGTAATTTAGATGAAATCTATTTTTGTTGCAGGAATAACGCTAATTTTGATTAGTGTTAGTTTTCCTCTAGTTTATGGACATGGTTTGGGAGAAGAAACACTTCCACTATCTATTGGAGAGAGACAAACTTCACTTTCAGTAGGAATTACTCCTTCAATTTTTGATCCTGAAAACAAAGAAAAGTATGTCACATTAAGACTGTCTGACAAACAAGGTGGCTTTGAGTTAATCATTGAACATGTAACTTTTGTTTTGGAGCTAAAAAAAGACGGTAAACAAATTTTCAAAGAGGTGTTCCATGATGAATTTGGAAATTTAACATTTCGTGTTATTACAAATGACTCAGAAAACATAGAGATTGATGGTATTAAAGAGCCTAATTTAGGCGGCTGGATGAGAAGCGAGCAAAAGCCCCTGACCCTTTCTGGTCCAATTTTTACTTCAGGGGGTCTTTACGAGTACAAAATCGAAATATTAACCGTAGATTCGGACAATAACGTCTTAGATGAAAAAATAGAATTGGAAGGTGCAATTAGCCTTGCAGAATTTACCTCTTTGAGTGCAAATGATTCAAAAAACCAAACACATGAAATTCAAATAATATCTTACTTTGATTCTCTAAATGACATAAATTTTGAATCAAATCAAATCAGTTTCTCAATGCCCTTTGATTGGAATCAAGACTTTGAGCAATTAAGTGTAATTCACGAGGAGTTTAAGATTCCAAAAACATTTGAGGAATTTCTTTCAACAAAATATGATGTTGTTGTAAATGAAATTCCTATGCAGGACGAGGTAATTACAATTGATGATTATTCTGTTGATGAAAGAACTGTACACGTGGTTTTAAACAAAGAGCAGCTAAAACAGATACGCCAAAATGCAATCTTGGAATCTGATTCACAGATGAATTTTATTCTTAGTACAAGTGGCGAAGTACAATTTCCACTCAAGGCAATAACTCCTGATTACAGATACGAGGTTTTCTTATCATGGGATCCTGAAACTATCAAATCCGGTGTTGAATCAAAATTTTTCATTGACATTCAAGGGATGTTCAGAGAAAAAGAAAAAACTGGTCCAATTGAATATGATTTAGAGTTATTGCAAAATGATTCAGAGATTTATTCAAAGCATTTAGTGGGCACCATAAACTCAGATCCTGATGAACACAAAATAAAATTTGATTCACAGGATGTTGGAAGTGTTAATCTTGTATTATCAAATATTGGTGGAAACTCCCTTGCTACTGCAAATTTCATTTTTGTGATTTATCCAGAAGACACCATTCCTGATTTTCCATTAACTTTTCAAAGTATGTACGAGTCAAATGGAGAACTAGTTGAGGGGAATTTTGATGTAGATGTTACCTGGTTTCCATCTTCAATTGAGCCTGGAGAATCTGAATTTGTACTAACTTTCTACCAAACAGGAACAAAAATTCCTGTAAAAAATACAACATTTGACTTTGTATTGATGCAAAACAATTCTCAGATTTTCAAAACAGAGGGTCTTGCAAAATCTGGCGGAACCTTTGAGAACTATGTTTTTGATGAAAATGAACTAGGAGATGTCACAGTACGTATAGAAAACATTGCAGGAACAGAAGAGTTTGTGGAGATTCCAATAGTAGTTACCCCTGAATTTCCCACAGTATTTTTGATTTTTATTATTTCTATGATGATGCTTGTTTTGTTTAAGTCGCAATTTTCTAAAATAAGTATTTGAAATCATCTAGAAAGAAATCCAGATTTATTATCAATGATGATAATCAAGTACTTTTCTTAAATTCAAAATTTTAAAATAAAAATCAATGGCCAAAATCAATCGCATTCTTGTTCCAGTAGATGGATCAAGAAACTCTATGCGCGGACTAGATGAGGCAATAAAATTAGCTCAGGCAGTAAATGCATCCATTATTGGATTGTATATTCAACATTCTGAAATTCCTAGTACAGGAGCAGTTACAGGAGCCATAAGGGATACTCTCAAACAAGAAGCCGAAAATATACTAGATACTGCAAGAAGAAAATCTCTTGCCGGGGATGTCCCATTTAGTGAAGAAGTTAGAAAGGGCCATGTTGGAAAAACTATTGTAAAATTTGCGGATGACAACTTGCTTGACATGATTGTGATTGGATCAAGAGGTGTTTCTGGTTTGAATGAAAGATTCTTTGGAAGTGTGGCAAATCATGTACTTCACGCATCACGAATTCCAGTACTCATTGTAAAATAAGTTTTAAAATTAATTTTGTCCCAAAACCATCAAGGATTAGCTTCGTAAATAATGTTCATTGGAGTTTGAGTGGCAACTCTGAATTTCGTGAATCCTCCGCTTTTTACAACATCTCCAATTCTTGTAGGACCAGCTTGAGCCCCCAGTCCCGGTCCATTTCCTGCAATTGAACATGGTGTACATACAGTAGCTGATGCTCCGTAAAACATTCTTCCTATCGGATTGTGATTCTCTTTAGGTTTGTCACTTGAAAAAGGTTCTACTATCATCCATGAACCGTCAGCTTTCAGAGATTTGAAGATCTGTGAGGCAGCTCCATGAGGGTTGGCCATATCATGGAGGGCATCAAAAACTGCAACAAAGTCATAATTTCCAGGAAATTGTGTAGAATCAGCTACCTCGAATGTTACTCTGTCTGAAACTCCTGCATCCTCTGCCCGTTGAGTGGCAGTCTTGATCGATTCTGGATGATAATCAAATCCAACAAAT
>JARRMG010000014.1:0-8514 GCA_037386265.1 Nitrosopumilaceae archaeon | reverse complement strand
TAATCTGCTTTCCAACTTGTTTACTCTTGGTCTGAGACTCTTTTCATCTCTCCTAAATGTCATGTCAAGTGATTTTAGAAATCTATTCATTGCATCGACTTTTGGCATAGGTGATGTGGCATGACCTCTCAATCCAGATTCTCCTTCAAATATTACCATAGAATCTGATACGAGGTCCATTAGCTGAATATCATGGTCAATTACTATTGCTGATTTTCCAAAGGAGCGAACAAACTTTTGTAAAAACTTTGCAACGGCAATTCTGTCCTCCACATCTAAAAATGCAGAAGGTTCATCAAGTGCATACAAATCAACTTTTTGCAAAAGACATGTTGCCACTGCAACCTTTTGTAGTTCTCCTCCAGACAAATTTTTTACCGATTTGTTGTAAAGTTTTTTGATTTTTAGCGGGTCTAGAATTTGCTCTTCTTCTTGACTGCCCTCTATGGGAGACTCGTTTGCTTTATCAAGTAACGCAAATACTTCAACATCAATATCGTTTTGAAGATACTGCGGCTTGTAGGCAATTTTTACTTTTTTGTCTACATTTCCCGAATCCGGCTTGTCTTCTCCTGCAATCATTTTCATCATTGTTGTTTTCCCTAATTCTAGTTTTGGATAAGTAATAACCTCACTTCCGATTTGAAACTCGTCTGTTGAAGAGGAAGACACATCAAATGAGAATTTTTTATCTCGGAATCTAACATTTTCAGTAGGAAGATAACCATCAAGAAATACATTAATTCCTACTTTGGTAGAAAGTACATTTGAGACAATTCCATATGCAGCAGGTTCTCCATAAAGAACTTCGATAAAGTCACTTAGAAAGTCAAGCAATGTTAAATCATGTTCAACTACCATTACACTTTTTCCCATCTTTGCCAAGCTTTGAATGGTTCTTGCAACACTAGTTCTTTGAAATACATCGTTGTATGATGAAGGCTCATCAAAAAAGTAAAAATCAGTGTCTTTTGAGGCAACTGTGGCAATTGCTATTCGTTGTAACTCTCCACCGCTGAGCTCTTTTAGGTTTTGTTCAATAGAATTTTCTAATCCCAAATCTTTAATGAGCTGCCTTGACACTCCTCTTTCATCATACTTTTCTATCAACTCTTTACCCGTTCCATCAAAGGCTTGTGCTAAATGCTGAATCTGTTGCGGTTTAATTGATGCTCTAATTTGATTATTTTTGATTTTTTCAAAATGAGATTTTAATTCTGTCCCACTATAGTATTTTAAAATCTCATCCCACTCTGGTGGGTCCTCATATCTTCCCAAATTGGGTTTGAGTGTTCCAGATAGTATGTTTACTACTGTACTTTTTCCCATTCCATTTCTTCCAAGTAATCCCACAACCTCCCCTTTTTTTGGAGTAGGCAATTTGTACAATCTAAAAGAATTTGGACCATATTGGTGAATTTTGTCAGTGGCCAACTCACTTGCTAAATTTACAATTGTTATTGCATCAAATGGACATACCTTTACACATATTCCACAACCATTGCAGATGTCCTCATCGATTCTAGCCTTTTTGGTCTCTTCATTTAGAACAATACAGTCAGCACCCGATTTGTTTACTGGACAATACTTTATGCACTCTAGGCCACATTTTTTTGGCTGGCAAAGTTCCATATCAAGCACACCAACTCTGTGAGTCATGTCGTATCTCGGTAAATCCTTGCTTTATACCTCTTTTGAACCTCTCTGAGTAACGGCGTTACCTTAATAGATAAGAATTTGATTATAACCTTCAAGCCGGCCATAGCGTTAGGGTGCGACCCAATCCCATTCCGAACTTGGAAGTCAAACCTAATGTCGCTGTTGTGCTACTAAGATGCGAGAGCTCTTGGGAAGCAACAGTGCTGGCATTTTCAATTTAATCAATCTATTAATAATGAATTTTTAGCATTTAGACTGATGCCCAATTGTAGTGTATGTGGACAAGACTTTTCTGATGATATTAGATTCTTAAATCACATGATGGAAAAACATGGTTTTAGAAATCCAAATGTCGGCAAACCCGACAGAAATAGCAGAGGATACTAATCTAATTCTTTCAAAATTTCTTTCAATGTTGAAATCTCATCTTTTAAAAAATCAACAGTAGCAATTACACTTGTTTTTGCAGAATCTGAAATTTCATAATTCATTTCTTTTCCTATCAATTTTGTTAATTCTTCTCTTTCTATTATCAAATCATTTAATCTCATTTTGGCGTTTTCTACTGTCATTCAATTTCACCAATTTTATGAGAATGACCATCAGGATGTATGCATTGATCTCCTACATGCTTGTAGTGTATGTAATCATGACCTGTATGGTGGACATCATTACAATCGCAGGTTTTCTCTTCGGCCATGTTTGACTAACTGATTTTTTCTATAATAATATGCAAATTAATTTTCAGTCTTGATAATTGAACTCACACATTTTGAAGATAGTCTAAAATCAATCTAACTCCAAAACCTGTTGCTCCTTTTGGATTATATGGTTTGGATTTTGTTGCCACCTGAGTCCATGCAACACCTGCAATATCGATATGGACCCATGGTGTTTTTTCTACAGCATTTTTCAAGAATGCGGCAGCGGTAATTGTCCCTGCTGCTCTTCCTATTCCTATATTTTTCATGTCTGCAACTTCGGATTTTATCATGTCCATGTAATCATCATTTAGGGGCAGCTCCCAAACTTCTTCTGTTGTCCTCTTGGAGGAGTCATTAATTTTTTGTTTTAACCGCTCGTCGTTTGAAACTATCGCTGCAACATTTGTTCCAAGTGCTACGATACATGCGCCAGTTAAGGTCGCAAAATCAATTATTGCCTTTGGCGAGTAATGCTTTTCTCCATATGATATGGCATCTGCTAGAATTAATCGACCTTCAGCATCTGTATTTAGAATTTCTGCGGTTTTTCCACTGTATAGTTTGATAATGTCTCCTGGCCTGTATGATTCTCCTCCTGGCATGTTTTCGACAGATGGAACTATTCCAACAACATTCACTGGAAGTTTTAGTTCTGATACAGCTTTCATAATTCCTAATACAGTGCATCCTCCACATTTGTCAAATTTCATCTCATCCATTTTCTCTCCTGGCTTTAACGAAATACCTCCAGTATCAAAAGTGACGGCCTTTCCAACAAGTACAATTGGTTTTTCAGTTTTTGATCCCCCGTTATGTTCTAAAATCATAAGTTTAGGTTCATTTTTACTTCCTTGACCCACTGCGGTAATTCCGCCAAATCCTTTTTTCTTCAATTCTGTCTTTGAAAACACTGTAAATTTCATTTTGTTCTTTTTTGAAATCTCTTTTGCAAAAGTTGCCAAAGTTGCAGGATTGCATTCATTTGGTGGTAAATTAGCAATACTTTTTGTAAAAATTACGCCATCTGAAATAACCTCTGAATTTTTTATTGCCTTTGTTATTTTGTTTGACTTGGAAACAAAGATTGATAGATCTGGAGTTGAGCCTTCTTTTTTTGATTTGAATTTCTCAAACTTGTAAGCTGACATTTTACAACCCTCAGTTATTTGAGATGTGGCCAAAACAGGCTCAATTACAAAGCCTGGAGGGGAGATTATTGAATATTCTTTTAATTTTAATTCATTTACCTTTTGTGTAATTTTACCTGAAACAAATCTAATTGTATCATTTGTGATTTTTTCTTTTTTCCCAATTCCCGCCACAATGATTCTTTTTGCAGGAATTTTGTTATTGGTAGGAATTACGGAAATTTTTCCAAACTCTCCATTGATGTCTTTGATCGACTGTTTTATTGCATCAGAAATTTTGGAATTAACCTTGTCTAACCCTAATACCTTATCTGAATTTTCTAAAACAAATCCACATAATGCTTCAGTTTTTTTCTTTGATGGATTAGAATTTTCTATTTTTATTTTCACTAAAAAACTAGAATTCTAAGTGTTATTTAGATTTATTTTAGTTTGATTTTTTTACTATTTGATAGCAAACTTGCGGATCGAATAAAAACTGATTTTACTGTTTTACACTCTTGGGTGCAATTATCCTGAAATTTTATTTTACTTGATTGTTTCTTTTTTGACTTAAACATTGCAAAAATTAAAGGAAATATTGCCGCTCTACCGCCATATGCCATATTTTCATCAATTAGCCAAAACATCTCCAGAGCAGAACCATCTAGTAATTGATTTCTAATCTGTACCCCTTGATTTGAATAATGCCCTATAATTGCAAGTTTTCCTTTTGATATGAAATTCACCACTCTTGCAAATTTGGTACACAGATAACATTGATCATCATATAATACAATTGGAATATTTTCTTGAATGTTCATAATACTCCTTATCCTCGATCAGATTAAAATTTTGCAGAAGTAGATTTTTATTAAATTTCCAAAGAAAACGAGTCACTAATGGGACTTAATTATTATCAAATCAAGAAGAATATTTTACGCGCAAGAAAACTTGTAATAAAATCCACCAGTAATGCTGGCTCAGGTCATCCTGGAGGCTCTTTCTCAATGGCAGAGATTTTGGGCTGCTTGTTTTACAAATATCTCAAATTTGACCCAAAGAACCCAACTTGGGAAGATCGGGATCGCTTAGTGCTCTCAAAGGGACATGCAGCACCAGGACTATTCTCAAACATGTCAGTAGCAGGATATTTCCCTGAATCTGAAATGGATACCCTTAGAAAATTTGGAAGCAAACTCCAAGGTCATCCTGATTTGAAGTGCCCAGGAGTTGAATTCTGTGGAGGCTCTCTTGGAACTGGATTATCGTATTCTATTGGAATTGCACTTGCAGCAAAAATCGACAACAAAGATCATCATGTTTACACAATTATTGGCGATGGTGAATCCGACGAGGGTCAAGTTTGGGAGGCTGCCATGACTGCAGCAAAATACAAACTAGATAATTTGACGGCCTTTTTGGATAGAAATTTCATTCAACAAGATTCCTACACGGAAAAAGTAATGCCTCTTGATGAAGAATTAACTGGAAATAATATTTCAGAAATGTGGAAGGATGCATCAAGATGGAAAACTGGGGATAAATGGAGATCCTTTGGATGGAATGTAATAGAAATTGATGGTCATCGAATAGAGCAAATCAATGCAGCAATCTCAAAAGCCCTTGCAACAAAGGGGGTTCCAACTATGATTATTTCTAGAACCATCAAAGGCAAATCAGTTGAACACATGGAGGACAATCCCCAATGGCATGGCAAAGCCCCTGATCCTGATGTAGTTCCTCTGATTAATCTTGAGCTTGATTCGCAGTTTATGATAGCTCCATCAATCATTGCAGGAGATATGACCAACTTGGAAAATGAAGTAAAGCGATGCGTAAACGGAAGAGCTGACTATATTCATCTTGATGTAATGGATGGACAATTTGTTCCTGCAAAAACTTTTGATCACAATAAAATCAAAGAGCTAAGGCCTCTTACTGTAATTCCATTTGATTCTCATCTAATGATTTCAGAACCTGTAAGACATGTACGGGATTATGTTGAAGCAGGAAGTGATATCATTACAGTTCATGCCGAAGTTTGTGACGAATCTAGTTTTGGAGAAATTCATGACTTGCTAAAACAAAACCAAGTAGGTGTAGGCTTGGCAATAAATCCTGACACCGATCTTCCTCCATGGTCCTACAAATTTTTACCAACACTTGATCAGCTAATTGTAATGTCTGTCGTGCCTGGAAAATCTGGTCAGAAATACATTCCTGAGACTCATGAAAAAATGAAAAAACTAAACTCTGTTCTAAATGAGAATAATTTTACCGGATATATTGAGGCAGATGGTGGGGTTAATCTTGAAAATATTGCCTCATGTTTTGCAGATGGAGCACGAGCATTTGTAGGTGGAAGTGCAATCATTGGGCAACCCGACGTAAGAGAAACAATCAGAGACTTTCGGAATCAAGTTCTAAAAGAAAGAAGAAAAAGGATTATTGAAAAAGCTCATCAGCTAGGAGGGGCGGATTTGGCAAACAAATGGATTGGTTTGCATGTTGTAGGTGAAAAGAAAGACCAAATTACAAAAATAGCAAAGGAGGAAGGACTGCTTTGAATCCTCCTCAAATGAGCGATATGAGAACAGAGTATTCAAAAACTCTGATTGAGGTTGGAAAAGAAAATCCAAATGTTGTTGTTTTAGGTGCAGATACTACTGACTCCCTCAAGACTTCAGGATTTGGACAAGAGTTCCCAAATAGATTTTTCAATGTTGGAATTGCTGAAGGAAATCTAGTTTCAGTATCCGCAGGATTGGCAGTTTCTGGCAAAGTGTCTTTTGCAAGTACCTATGCAATTTTTCTTCCCGGGCGAGCAGTTGATCAAATTAGAAACGGGATCGCGTATCCATCTCCTCCAGGAAAAAAAGGGCTGAATGTAAAGCTAGTTGTATCACATGGTGGTCTTTCTGTGGGTCCTGACGGAGGGTCCCATCAGCAAATTGAAGACATTGCAATAATGCGCGCAATACCAAACTTTCGTGTCTTTATTCCTGCAGATACCTTTGCAGTATCTGGTCTTGTCAGATTGATGGCAAAAGAATATGGTCCATTCTATATGAGAATGGCAAGATCAAAAACACCAATTGTTCACTCTGAATCACAGGAATTTCAAATAGGAAAAGGTATTACACTTCGAGATGGATCGGACTGTACCATTGCTGCATGCGGCATTACCGTAAGAATGGCCCTGGAGGCAGCAGAGACACTAGAACAAGAAGGAATATCGTGTAGGGTATTGGACATGTTTTCCATAAAACCAATAGACGGGGATCTTTTAGAAAAAGCTGCAAGGGAGACAGGTTGTATTGTTACCTCCGAGGAGCATAATATTTTTGGAGGGATGGGCTCAGCTGTTGCAGAATCTGTATCAGAAAGATACCCAGTTCCCATAACCCGAATAGGTGCTCAAGACATGTTTGGAGAATCTGCACGAGATAATGAAATCTCACTACTTTTAGAAAAACATGGAATAACATCTTTTAATATGGTAAAAAAAGTCAAGGAGATAAGGAGTAAAAAACTATGAAAATATTTCTTGATACTGCAAATCTTGAATCAATTACAAAATTCAATGACATGGGATTACTTGATGGAATCACAACAAACCCATCTTTGATGTCAAAAGAAGGAGGTAATCCCAAAGATGGCATGGCAGAGATTACAAAAATAATCAAAGGAGATGTCAGTCTAGAGGTTTTAAGCACTGAATACTCTGGAATGATTGAGGAGGGTAAAAAATTACGTGACTATGGCCAAAATGTTGTAGTCAAAGTTCCAATGACTCCAGATGGATTAAGGGCCTGCAAAGCACTAACAGCTGAAGGAATCCCAGTAAACGTTACATTGATTTTCTCATCTAACCAAGCAGTTCTTGCTGCAAAGGCTGGAGCAAAATATGTTAGTCCATTTATCGGTAGACTAGATGATATTGGACATGATGGAATGAACTTGATAAAAGACATTAAGACAATTTTTTCAAATTATAACTTTACCACCCAAATCTTGGTAGCTAGCATAAGACATCCATTACATGTTGTAGAATCTGCAAAAATTGGTGCTGACGTTGTAACGTTGCCCCCTGCAGTTTTAGATAAAATGGTAAAGCATCCACTTACTGATATTGGCCTTAAAAATTTCCTTGCTGATTGGGAAAAACTAAAAACTGAAAATCCTGATATTCGAATTTAATTTACAAAAATTTTTTTGGTTCTAAAATAATCTCTAATAACAAAAAAAGAAGATTAAAAATTATTGAGAACCTTTGTTTTTACTTTTTCTAGAACCTGTTCCCCTTCCTGTTACCCTGGTACCTTCAGTTGAAGGTCTTGCCTTTGGATCAGGAATGTCTCCTAGTTTCTTTGAGCCTGTTCCACGTCCTGTATGGATTGTTCTATTTGCTGCCTTTCGTTTCTTTTCGGCTTGAATTTTTCGATATTCATCACCGGACCATTTCTTGCCTCCGTCATCTACTTCGACGGTGCCGGTGTCCCTACCGCTTCTAACCCTAATTTTTCCCATGATGTAATTCCATGTCTCTAATATTTAATTAAGCTCATTTGCAAAAGTATTTTTCTTCTGGGAAATTTCTGTCTAACCGAGAGGAGGATTTAGTCAATATGTTATCCTACATTTTATAATCTCCTTGAAAATTAGTTCTAGATGTATTCATGAAAACTATGTTTTATTTTATTATTGCAGGAATTGCTTTTGCCGCTATTTTATCAAATGCTCTGTTTGGACATTTGGTTTATGATTCACCATATGACCAAGATATTAACAAATATTCTGTGTATGTTCATCTAAAACCCGAATGGAAAAGCTATCCCGGAAACATTTTATTTGAAATTACAAATGTTTGGTCCAGTCTTGATCCTAAGGCTGACACTTTCAATTATGACCCGTCAGTGGAGGCATCTTTGGTGACAGATCATAATTACAATCAGTTACAGTTTCAGAACCAAAAATCATTTGTTGAGCTAAAACATGAATTTAGTGATTGCGAGTCCAGC
>JARRMG010000013.1:0-14947 GCA_037386265.1 Nitrosopumilaceae archaeon | reverse complement strand
ATTTTTTAATTATATTTTAGTCGATTTACATCTAATACTCGTCCACAATACCTGCACTTTAACACTCTGCCTTCTTTGTCAATAACATCCATTATTGATTCAATATGCTCAGGACTGTTTGTTATACAATCAGGATTTGAACAACGAAAAATTCTATCTATCTCATTTGGAAGAGAAACTCTTCTTTTTTCTACAAGTTTGTAGTTTTTTATGATATTAATTGTCGCTTTAGGGGCAATTACTGCTAACTTGTTGGTGTCATCATCAGCTAAGAACTTGTTTTCAACTTTGATAATGTCCTTTTTCTTAAACTTGCCACTTGGAACATTCAATGCAATAGTAATAAGACTACCATCTCCCCCATCAATCCGAAGTGCTCCTAGAACCTGAAGTCCTTTACCTTCATCAATATGGTCAATTACCGTTCCTTCCTTGATTCGTCGAACCATCAGTTCGGACTCTTGCATCAGAATACTTTGTATAGTCACCAGTATATATTATTGAAAGAGTGAACGATTTCTTCAACAAGGACATTACTTCCATCAAGAATTACACCAGAGACCAACTGGAAAAAATTTTTGAATATACTGATAAGATAATTGCTCTGGATCCTATCCAGAGAAGAGAGATTTGCAAAGGAAAAACCCTTAGCTATCTGTTTTATGAGCCAAGTACCAGAACTCGCCTAAGCTTTGAATCAGCCATTGCATTAATTGGAGGAAACTCCTTGGGAATATCTGATATATCTTCATCATCAACCCAAAAAGGAGAAAGCCTAGCTGATACTGTAAAAATAATGTCTATCTATTCAGATGTTCTAGTTTTGAGACATCCCCTTGATGGCTCCAGCAGATTTGCATCAGAGATTTCTTCAAAACCTGTAATTAATGCTGGAAGTGGAACAGAAGAGCATCCCACCCAAGCAATACAAGACCTATTTACAATAAAAAAAGAAAAGAAAAAGATTGATGGATTAAAAATAGGAATTGTTGGTGATTTAAAATATGGAAGAACAGTTTATTCTCTTTTATACGGACTTGGCAACTATGATGTAGATAAATATCTTTCACAGAATCTACTGACATTGAAGAATACATTGATGATCTTGATGTGGTATATGTTACAAGAATTCAAAAAGAAAGATTCCCTGACGAGGAGGAATATCTCAAAGTAAAAGGAAGCTATGTAATTGGACTTGACTTGTTACAAAAAATGAAAGATGATTCCATAATTTTACATCCATTACCAAGATTAGATGAAATAGCAACAGATATCGATAAAACAAAAAATGCAAAATATTTCCAACAAGCAGAATATGGAAAGTATACCCGTGCAGCTCTTCTTGGTTTGATTCTCAATGAGAATGCATTTTAAATAAATTAATCGTGGCAAGAATTCCGTATTCCATATATCTGAAGAGAAATCAACAGTAGATAGTTTGACTGCAACGAAGGTTCTTCCAATTTTTCCATTGGACTTGGTTTTGTTTCCAAGGCAGGAACTGCCTTTGCGAATATTTGAGCCTAGGTACAAACAGCTTGTAGATGATTGCATGCTAAGTGACGGTCAATTTGGAGTTTGTCCCCCATCAATTGATCTTCCCGAAAATTATGATCCATACACCATAGAAGGGCATCAAGGAGTTTCGGATCTAAACAAAAATGCAAGAGATGATGATAAAATGTATCTAAGAGCAGAAGTTGAACTAATTCCTGAGATTGATGACAGCATTTCATTGAATCAATGGGAGCACTTGATTGAGTTGTGGAAGAAAAAAACTGCCAAACAAGCATTGCCACAGGTAATTGAACCAGCTGCCCTTGATCAGATACTAACCCAATACTATCTTACAACCGAAACTCCAACAATCGATTATGTTTATTCATTGGCAGCTCTTGGTGCACAGGATCCTGAAGAATTACAGCCAATATTGGAGGCAAACTCTATGGAAGAACTTATTCAGAGATTTGAAAAATTAATGACAATAAAATAGCCCTAAAACTCTGAACAATAATGTTGTTAGCACCTAAGATTGGAATCCTTTCACTTGTGATGTTTTTGATATTTCCTGTACATCATGTCTACGGTCATGGTTTAGGAATTGATACAATTTCTTCAGTTGATATTCAAGGAAAAGAAATTTCAATTTCAGTAGAATTACCCTTGTCTTTTGATAACTTGGAGGAAAAACAAATTACAATAACTGCAACAGAAGATGAAGCAAAAGAAAATGCAAAAAATGTCACTTTTCTTATTGGCCTATTCTATGAAAATGAAATGATATTTCGCCATTACTTCTTCACACAAAATGGTGTTCTTCCAATCACTGTTATTCCTACTCAGGAAGACAAAATTACAATTAACGGAGAACAAGATTCTCTATTAGGTGCATGGTATGGGACCGATTCAAAACCCCTTGAAATTACGGGGCCAATTTTTACTTCAGGTGGACTGTATAATTTTGAAATTGAGGTAAGAACTCTTGATGAGCCTACAAATATCATAGAAGATTCTGGCATTTATTACGCAGATTTGAGCGTAGCTGAAACAAGTACCTTCATCGAAACCGATTCGCTTGACCAAGAACTTTTCTGAATTTTTATCTGGAGGTTATACTGGCCAAGTAAATGGAATTGATCTCTTCAAATCTTCAATTCAAGTAGATGATTACACTGAAGTCGATGAAAGAATAGTCCATTTTGTATTATTGCAAGATCATTTAAGATTTTTGAAAAACCAAATGAAACAATCAGGGGAACCCTTACCTGATAGTATGATTTTCACTTTATCGACTAGCGAAAAAATTGATTTCCCATTATCGGCATATACTAGAAGTGAGGATTTTCAAATAAATTTATCATGGGATCCTGTTACAATAGAGCCTGATCAGAATACAAAATTTGTCTTTACTATTAGAGATGGCGCAACTGGAGAGCCTTTACGTAATTCAGACTATACATTTGTAATTTTGCAAAATGGTAATGAGATACATCGAGTTGATGGAGTTGCTCAGGTGGGAGGAGAATCTGAGGACTATTACTTTACTGAAGATCAAACAGGCCCAACAATAATTAGATTTGAAAACATAAGAAACACTGGTCAGGAAACGGAATTTGGAATTGTAGTTGCCCCTGAATTTGGAACATTTGTAACCTTGATTCTTGTAACATCTCTAATTTCAGTAATACTGGTTTCTAGAAAATCATCTTTTAAAATTATTAAATTCTAATTACAATGCAACTAGCCTTACTGTGTCCATGTTTTTGTTTGTCTGAAAATCTTTTGTCATTGTAGAGACTTTTTCTGCATCTCCATCAATCAAAAACAATTCCATACATTTTTCTTTCTCAATTTTGCTGTGAAGATGGGTTGTTATAAGATCCTCGAAATTATGGGTGATCCCAGAAACAACATGGTCAAATTCGTCATTGTGAACTACAAGCAAAATTGCATGAATATTTCCAGACAAATCTGACTTTTGTTTTTCCTCCGAAACAAATGACCTGATTCCAGCTCTTATGGCCTCTGACCTACCTGAAAACCCCATAGATTTTTGGAGTTTGTCTAATTCTGAAAGAATTTCTTCATTGAGAGAAATTGAGACTATCGGCATATGCCTAATGTTATTAAATATCTTATAAGTTTAGCAATTAAAGTTATTAAGAATTTATAAATTTATTAATAATTCTCATGAAATTAGTGGATGAGTAATCAAGTCAAAATTGCAATAATTGCAATTTCTATTGTTATTCCATTAACCTCCTACTCGGTTTGGGCAAGTGATTCTAATTTACAATTTCAAAATCAAAATGAGTCAAATAAAATTCAGGTAATTTCATCATTTTATCCCCTCTATGAATTTGCTCAAAAAATAGGTCAAGACAGAGTTGATGTAAAATTGCTGGTACCTGAAGGTGTTGAACCACATGATTGGGAGCCAACCATTCAAGACGTGCAAAAAATGCAAAAAGCAGATTTAATCATAATTAATGGAATTGGATTTGAAAATTGGGTTGATAACCTTGAAGAAATGAATTACCAAGGAATTGTAGTTGACACAAGCAATGGAATTATTAAAAAGAAAATTTTTGAAAAACCAAATATTTCTGATAAATCTGAAACTATTCATGAACATGAATCTGGTGATCCACACATCTGGTTAAACCCCGTCCTCGCAAAAACTCAAGTCCAAAACATTGCTGATTCATTTTCTAAGATAGATCCAAAAAACAAAAGTTTCTATCAGACAAATGCAAAAAATTACAAAGATGAGCTAGATCTTCTCAACTTAAAAATAAAAAATGACTTGTCAACATGCAGTCATAATTTTATTGCGTTTCATGATGCCTTTTCATATTTTTCAGATGAATATGATTTGAATCAACATACAATAATTTCTTCTAACAATCCTCATGCAGAACCGACTGCAAAAACTTTACAAAATGTAATTAATACTGCTAGAGAATTAAATATTAAAATAATTTTCACAGAAGACACAATTGATCCAAAAGTTTCAGAGGTTATTGCAAATGAAATTGGTGGAAAAATTCTTGTCTTATCTCCTCTAGAATCTTCTGGTAAAGGAGATTACATTTCCCGAATGACTGAAAATTTAGAAAATCTCAAGGAGGCTCTATGTTGAATGTTGTAGACATTGAACATCTTACGGTCAAGTATCCTGATGTAAAGGCACTTGATGATGTAAGTTTTAGCGTCAAGGAAGGAGATTTTT
This sequence comes from Nitrosopumilaceae archaeon, assembly GCA_037386265.1. Classification (GTDB taxonomy): domain Archaea; phylum Thermoproteota; class Nitrososphaeria; order Nitrososphaerales; family Nitrosopumilaceae; genus Nitrosomaritimum. The sequence continues at coordinate 10,215 of JARRMG010000013.1, read as the reverse complement.
TAGGCATAATTGGTCCAAATGGCGCTGGAAAAAGTACTCTCTTTGCTTCAATGCTTGGCCTGAATACCAAATATGACGGCTCTATCAAATTTTTTGGTCTAGACATTAGAAAATCTAAGGATTATCTAAAAGAGATTGGATATGTACCTCAAAAACCAATTTTTGAAAAAAATTTTCCAGCTACTGTAAATGACATTGTACAAATGAGTTTACGAAAAGAATCAAACGAAAAAAAGATAGACGAGATATTACAGCAATTGTGGATTCATGAATTAAGAAATAGAAGAATCGGGGAATTATCTGGGGGTCAACAACAAAGAGTCTTCATCGCAAAAGCTCTGGTCAATAACCCCAAAATTTTGATTCTTGATGAACCAGTTACAGGAATTGATCAGCAAAGCATTGATTTGTTTTTTAGTATTTTAAAGGAATTAAATTCTAAACAAAAAATTACCATAATATGGTCATCGCATGATCTTGATGCCGTAAACCAGCTTGCAAATCATGTTGCTTGCCTTAATAGAACATTATTCTTTCATGGGGAGTCTGATGATTTCTTTGAAAACGATGAGCTTGTAAAGCAATATTCTGAAGCATCAATGCAGGAACATATGCATCACCATTAATCATGTCTTTTGAGATTCTAACCTTTAGTTTCATGCATAGAGCACTCATCTCAGGTGCTGCCATTGCTATTTTGTGTTCTGTAATAGGACTGTTTCTCGTTCTAAGACGGTACTCTTTGTTTGGAGATGCAATAGCTCACACATCATTTGGTGGTATTGCGCTTGGTTTGCTTGCAGGAGTGTACCCTCTTTGGACAGCTTATGGCGTTTCATTGGTAAGTGCATTAATAATAACACGCATTAAGGAAAAATTCAACATTTCAGGGGATGCTTCAGTAGCTGTCCTTTTGTCATCAGGCATTGCAGTTGGGCTTGTAATTATAGGATTTTCAGGGGGATTTACTATTGATATCTTTAGTTTCCTATTTGGAAGCATTCTTTTGATAAGTGTTAATGACACTGTCCTGATTTTGGCATTAACAGGAATTATTCTGATTGTCGTTTTGTTGCTTTATAGACAATTACTTTACTCTACATTCAACGAGGAACAGGCAAAAGTAAGTGGTATTCCAGTTGAGAAAATTAATTATCTCATAGTCTTTATGGCAGGATTAACCGTAGTTACATCAATTCAACTCGTTGGAGTTTTGTTAATCTCTGCCTTGTTTGTAATTCCTAATGTTACTGCGATAATGTATGGTAAGGGATTCAAACCAACTGCAATTCTTTCTATATCCTTTTCAGTATTCTCCGTTGTTACCGGAATTTTAGTCTCATATGTCCTTGATATCACTCCAGCTGGAACGATAGTGCTTTTATCGATTGGAGTATTTGCTGCAACTATGGGAATAAAATCACTGGGATTGTTATCTAAGAATTAATCAATGAATTTAGCCTTCGTTTATCTCGAACACTTCTTACAAAAAACAAAGATGTTGCTACAATTCCCATCGCAATTAGAGGTGATGCAAGTTCTGTATATTTTATTTGATATCCATCTGATGTTTGTATTTGAGAAGCTGTTACTGGAACTTCGGTGATTTTTAGCATGCCTAATTTGTTTCCTTGTTGTTCAACAAACCAAATATTTTCATTATTGTCTGTTGTCATAAATTGTACCCAAGAAGTTTCAGTTGGAACCGGAACTTCTATCAAATTATTGTTTTGTGGATCATATGCTGCAATATTATCCACAACATGTTGTGCAATCCAAATATTGTCATATTTATCAAATACCATTCCATATGGAAGAGCTTCTTGATCTAAGACAGGTATTCTCTCAAATGTCTCTAAAATTGGATTAAATTTGACAATTGCAGCACCTGTATGTTCGGCAATCCATAGATTTCCTTCTTTATCAAAAATCAAGGCTTCAGGCCCTCGAATAGGCTCATCATCAGTAAACTCAGTGACTTTGTTGTTTTCTGGATTGATGAATCCTATTTTCCCTAATCCAGATTCGGAAAACCAAATCTTTCCATCATTATCAATTGTCAGGGCAAAGGGTAAGGATCCTTTTTGCAATTGAATTTCCTCAAATGTGTTAGAGTCTGGAATGTATTTCAAAATCTTATCTTTATTGATAATCACAATCCAAATATTTCCATCAAAATCTGATTGAATAAAGATGGTTCTACTATCTTCTATTACAGGTGCAATATCTGGAATGGTGATAGTTGATATTTCTGAACTTTCTGGATCATAATATCCAATTTGGTTCCGACCAGGATCATTGAACCAGATCCTTCCTTTAGGGTCTATAGTTAGAAACACAGAAGCTGTTCCATCAAAGGAATGTGGTGTGAATCCTTCAGTTTCTAATGAAAATTGCCATAGCCTTGGTGCTGAGGGATCACTTACCCAAATGGAGTCTTTTCCGTCATACAAAGGAAATAGTGGTTTGGTTAATTCAGGTAATTCATATTCGATAATTTCTGTTTTCAAATCTGGCAATCTTGGTTTTACTAGCAAGTTCATAATCACTGATTCATTGGCATTTTCTTCTCTGTGAATTTCAACTTCTGTTTGCCACTCCCCTGAAAAACCGAATGTCAGCTCTCCCTGAAACCTTGAAGGAGAATTTTCATCTGATGTTACCTTTTCCAACGGAATTTCTATTGGAGAAATATTTCTCTGAGGATTTGATATCTTTACTTTAATTTCCTCAGCATCAGGTAATTTGTTATTATCAAAATCACTAATCTTTACCACAATTGTATTTGTACCGCTTGTAAAGGGAGTAATTTCAATATCGTATTTGGCGCTTTCAGAAAATTCAATTGTTCTAAAATCATAAGACACTTCTTGCGCATCAACCTTTTGAATTTCCCCTGCAGGTAACGTGCCGTTTGCCAAAAGTGCAACAACTCCAAGTAAAATAATTCCTAGTGCAGCATCAACCTTCAATGATCTTTTCAGCTTTTTATGCACAGAAATTGATTTTGTATTGATCGAATTTTCTCCAGACCTTTGAACTTTAAACTGGAAAAACCCGCCTAGGCCAACCATAATTGCAGCAATTACAATTTTTGCAATGATTAATTTTCCATACATGGATTCAGAAATTAATCCAACATCACTTTCTAAAAGCCACATTAGTGTTGGACCAGAAATTATGACAATACCAATTGCAATAGTAAATGCAATTGAAAATCTTGGTATCATTACTAGAGATATTTTCTCTCTTGCTGAAGTATCTAATTTTGAAAGTGCAGGAAGTAACGTAAAAACAAAATAAATAATTCCACCAATCCAAATTGCTGCAACTAAATTATGAACATAGTCTAAAATTACTGCTGCCATCTCACCACTGGCAGCACCGTGCCCAATCATTGTTGAAGTCCCAATTAATGCCAGAGACAAAACAAGCATAGGAATATGATGTATTTTTGAAATCTGTTTTTTTCTATCCATCCAAAACCATATTCCCAAAAGGATGATGGTAAATATCATTCTGATTAACCATGAAGTTCCAAATGTGGTTTGTATAGCATCAAAGGCAGAAGTTTCTAATCGTAATGTTTGTACTGCAAGCATGGCAATGTTTGATGCAAAAACTAGCATCAATCCAACTCCAGTTAGGGTCATTAATTTTCCATGATGAAAAATTTCAACCGTTTCAATTTCTTTTTTTATTAAAGATTTATTTTGAGTTCCCCAAATCAACATGGAAGCAATAATTGCTCCCAAGACCATAGTTTGTCCAACTAATCCTGGAAATCTAGCTCCTGCCTCAGGAAAAAACAAAATTTCGTAAATTGACTTTGGTGGACCTACATTTTTTTCAACTATTGCATCACCTACACCAAAAATAAAAGCATCATCAACTAAATGACCATCTACTTTTGAGAGAACTTTACTTGCAACTGTATAAGCTCCAGATTCTAATGGAGGTGTAGTCACAATTAGAGAATTCTCACCCTCGAAATACCTAGAATCTTTATTGTCAATTTGGTCTCCATTACTATCTAAAACTTTGAGGGAACTATAGTCCAACTCTATTGGTTCTGAATAAATTACAGTTACTTCGGTAATTCCAACCGGTGCATTTGAAACCGAGCTTGGACTGGTCTCCTCAGTAAACGGATGAGCAGAAGCATACGGAATTGATATTGATAAAATAATCAGCGAAATTATGAAAAGTTTGTTCATTGTATTTTCAACTCATTATTGATAATTTAAACAGTTTTCATTTTGTTTGGGATTTGTACCAATTCACGTAAAGATAATAACCTGTAATAATCAAATTATAGCCATGAAAGTTCTTTCTTTTATTTTAATTGCATTTTTGTTTTCGGCAACTCTTTTCTCACAAGCATATGCTCATACTACCGTTGAAGTAGAACAATACGAAATTGAAGTAGGTTGGGGCATTGAACCACCAATTGTTGGATATAGAAATGATTTTGTATTTCAAATTAGTGAACCTGGTGAGACTGAGGGATTAAAGGTAGGTATCAAAAATGCCTTTAAGAACATGGAGGCTACTGCTAAATTTGGTGGTGTAACTAAAGTTTTAGATATTGGATCGGATCCTCGACCTGGTCATTATTATTCACATGTAATTCCTACAAAAACAGGCTCATACTCAATTCATCTGGAAGGTGATGTTAATGGAGTTTCAGTAAATATCGAAATTCCTGTAGAAGACGTGGAATCTACTGCAGTCCTAGATTTTCCACCAACAGGTGGTTCTTCGTCTGATCAAGATGTAATTGCCCTTAAAAGCGCTGTATCCTCATTACAACAAGATGTTTCTTCAATTAAATCTGGTTCTGGAATTGAAGTTCCATCTGAAGGTGCTGCATATGATTATGCAATTCTAGGATTATCCATTGGTGCAGCTGCAATAATACTTGCAGTAATTTCTTTAGTAAAAAGAAAATAGAAAAAGAGTGGTTTTCTAAAGTCTTGGAATGACTTTAGTTTTTGCAGTTACTGCAACGATGCTTATGATAGCAACAGCTAGTATCATCATAGATATTGTTCCAAATTCAGGAACAACCTTTGAGAACTTTACCACTTCACCTATTGGTCCAGTTTTTGGATCGTCTACTCCGTAACCTTGGAAGGTAACGGTAATGTCAACTGGATCAGATGAATCAAGTGGTGCTGTTTCATGTGTTCCGGTTCCTTCATGGTGGTGTGCACCAGTATCTTCTAGTACTGATTTTCCATTTTGGGTAACCATCATATCATGATTGACGTGCTCAGAGTCTTCAAATTCAATTGAAATTTGCATTCTCTCACCTGCCATTGGTTCTGTTGCCCAGATTGAAACTTTGGTTCCATCAGACATCATACCAGTTGCAGATGCTGCGCCATCCATGTGCATTTCCTCATCGTCGTGCATTTCCTCATCGTCGTGCATTTCCGCTTCTGCCTGAACGGTTACAATTCCTTCCATCCAAGGATGAACCATGCAAAAGTATGGGAATTCGCCTTCTGCCTCAAATTTGTGGGAGAAAGTTGTTCCTGCCATAAACAAACTGCTATCAAATACACCAGATGGTCCATCTGCTGCACTTCCAGCAGTAACAGTTTCATGTGGAATGAAACATTCGTTTGTGGTCTCACATCCTGGAACTGATGTTCCTTGCGGAATACTTACACTAGCAGTTGTATGATCTGCAAATGCAGGACTTGCAACCATTCCAGATGCAATAGCAAATAACACGAAGAAAGAGCCTATAGCTATAGTCTTCATTACTCTGAATACCAGTTGGCATACATAAAAACCTCACTTGCATTACTACTTTTAGAATCTAATTTTTTCTAAACTGGTACAACTTTAGAATACCAAATACGGGAATTCCAGCATACATCCCAATATTTAACAAAATTAAAGAAATTCCATACCCTAACATTTCCGGCTCCGAATCAATATCTACATGATTAAGTACGGATAAAGAAGTCAGCATTGGAGTTAAAGCTACTTTCATACTTTCTTTGAATAGTGGATTTTCTCTTTCATAGTCTGCGATTGTAGGAGAAAATGAATAGTAAAATTCGTTAAATGATATCATAAATGATTTTCCTGATTCTGTTTGGAGAATTTTGTTATCCCTAAGTTCTCTTAGCTGTTGTACTTGTGGGGCCATCTCTGAGCCATATGCTGCAGTTGCAATCAAGCACCCTCCACCATTATCATTTGGAGGGTTTGATGTGTCTGGTGGTTGATTATCTGGTTGTGCATTAGCTTCTCCCACTACAATATCAAATGAAACTTTTTCAAGTGGAATTGGTTGAAATAATATTCCTTCAATTCCAAATTCAAAATTGTATGTTCCCTCTTCTTCAAATTCATACTTCAAATTTTTCAGAGATCCCTCAGAAGTATGACTAAGCTGCGTTGGGCCCCAAAGAATTTCTCCGTCTTTTGAAACTGTCAACTTCCAGTCAATATGTTCTTGAATTTTTTGTGATTGCGGATTAATAAAATCTGTTCTTAAAGTTGTCAATTCACCGGGAGTAATCTCATCATATGATATTTTGCTTTTGGACATGGACTTGGCGGAGATCAAGCACCCCCACTTACTTTTGGAGATATGGAAGTTACAGTCCGTACTGAATTAACTCCCTCAGATATCACAGTTGGCGAAGTTGATGACGTTAACATGAAAGTTCGTTTCTTTGATACATTAACTGATACAACTCTTGAAGAGGTAACATATAGAATTGAGGTCTGGCAAAGTGGGGAACTATTAGCTAGAAATTTGTTTTTTGACGTGGATGGAATATTAGATGTAAGAATTAAACCTAAAGAGAATTGTAATGAAGTAGACCTTTGGAGGTGTACAATCTATGGAGGATCAGAACATGCAAGTGCTCCTGGTGCATTATATGTACAAGGCGAAGGTAGACCCTCAATTACAGGACCAATTTTTGTCAAAGGTGGACTTTACAATATCAGAGTAGATATTGAAGGGGCAACAAGTCCCAGAACTGTACTTGCTACCTTGCTGAGTTATGATACATTTGTTAGCATTGCCCAAGAACAAAACTTCCAAATCCAGACAGCAAATGCTGAAGAGATTCCTGTAGTTGTCAAAACATACTATGATGAAGTTGAAAACTTTGAATTTGATTCATCGGACAATTCAATTTATTTTGATATGCCATTTGATTGGAGTCCTGACTATGTAAACTTGGTTCAAGTAGTTCATGAGGAAGTCAGAGTTCCAAAAGACTTTGCTCCATATGCAGAGGGCAAGCAATTCAAAGGTTATGTTAATGGTGTAGAAATAAACCAGAGAGCACTTCTAAATGATCCTTACACTTTTGAGGATACTAACATTGTTCACTTTCTAATTACTAATGCTGAACTCACAAAAATTAGCGATGCAATGACTGCAAATGATGACAGGGACATTATGAAACTAAAATTAGTTCCACAAAGTGAAATTTCAAAAACATCTACTGAATTTTACCTGGTTGATACCCAAAACTTTGAGAAAGTTCCAACCACTGTTAATGTTTCATGGGATGGACGATATGGCGCAGGAGATGAGATTCCTTTTGAGATAGCATTCTTTGATGATAGCAGAAATCTCATCAAAGACGTAAGATATGCTTACTCTTTGATTGATGAAAATGATAAAGTTGTTGAAACAAATTCGGGAAACGATCCTAATAATCCAGGAATAATTTCCAGTGAAGGAATTGATGTTCCACACATTTACGTACCATCTCAAGGTCAGTATAGGCTAGATATTCTAGTATATGGAACTGGACTTGCCTATGACCCAACCTATGCTGGAATTGGCACTGGAGTGATAGAGATTGGACCAAGTCTACCAAAAGACACCATTCCTCCTCCTCAACCTGATGTAACACCAACAACTACCATTCCAGACTGGATCAAAAACAATGCAGGCTGGTGGGCAGATGGCTCCATTGATGACAACTCCTTTGTTCAGGGCATTCAATGGTTAATCAAAGAAGGAATAATGACCATAGAGTCATAGATTTTTAAATAAATTCGGTGATACACTAGTAATGAAAGACATCAATGACATCATGCCAAAAATTCCAAACATGAGATGGGGTGCACTAATGAACAAAGCCCCAACCAATGATAAGGTAAAAGAGATGAACAAGATTTTCCCATCAAATGGGAAATGGCATACTGTGTTTGAAGAAAAGGATCTAGTTACAATTGATGGCAAACAGGTATGGAAAAAAGATCCCAACAAATGGACCTAATCTCTAAATCTGTCTAATTTTACTTTACACTCTTTGTTCAAGTCACGAACTATCATAAAATAAGTGAAGACCAAAATTGCAATAGAAGCTATTCGCAACGGAATTTCAAAATTTGTCAAAATTGATGTTGCAACTCCTCCAACTGCACCAAAAATCGAGATTAATGCAACTCCAATTCCCCCACAACAAGCACCAGCACCTGCACCAATAATGGAACCAAGTAATCCTGTTCTAAGCTTCTTTGTACTTGCCTGGAGGAACCTAATTCTAAAAATTGACATGCTTAGAACTAAGCCAGTAAGAAGCAAAAACAATCCTACAAAAAATATAGAAAATAATGCCAAATATTTAAAATTTGAAAAAACTAACTTAAGGGCCAGTTCATGCTTTTCAATTGAAGATAAATCAACTCATCTCCTTTATGATTCTCTCAAAAATCATAGGAGGCTGAGCTCCAACAATTTTCTCTATTGCTCCATTAGGACTTACTACGAAGAAAGTTGGTGTTCCTACAACACCATGGGATAAAGCAACACTTCTGTTGTGATCAACTCTTAGCCCCTGTTGATCCCAAAACAAACAGGAATCAAACTCTTCTACGTTCAAACCTAATTCTGTTGCATAATTAACTAATGAATCAAAACTTGCCCAGCCATTTTGAACCCCCGAATGTTTTTCATTTAACAAGGAATAATATTCAAAATAATGATTCTGCTCTTCTGCACAGTATGTTGCCTCAGCTGCTGTAACAGAGTCATCTCCAAGCATAGGATAATCCAAAATCACAAATTTTGCCACACCAGGTTGGATTAATTTTTCAATAAGGATTTTTTTCTCATGAATTAACCATTTTGCGCATTTTTCACACTGATGATCACTAAACATGATAATGGTGTACACAGCGTCTATAGAACCTTCAATGGGTCCTGCTTGACTCAAATCAAACCCTCCTACATTTAACTTCTCAAATTCTTTTTGATTATTCTGAACAGAAATAATTTCATTACTAACTAGATATTGAATTCCATTTAGAAAATCTGAATCATTAATTAGCCCGTCAGCCCACCAACCTGCATTGCTTTTGATCCAGTCTGGAATTGAGGAAGATTTTTGCTCACCACTTGTAACTTGATTTATTTTTATGATTTCTTCATTAAGCAAAAACTCAATTCCTTTGAGAAAATCTCTATCTTCTATTAGACCATCTGCCCACCAACCTGCATTGCTTTTGATCCAGTCTGGAACTTCTGCAGATGCGTTAGTAATTCCTATAACTGGGAAAACCATTAGTGCTAAAAAAATTAATACAAATTTTTTCATATAAAATTTTTAATTTTTTAATCTATAAAACACATCCTGATTACTAAATTTGAAAAAGGTTTGAAAAATGTAGACTTTCAGGGTTGAGATTAATCTTTTTGTTTTTATAACATAAAACAAATTCCTTTGTAATGAAATTAACGACTTTCGCAGTACTATTTGCTGTAACACTAATGGTTTCAGGAACCATCTTTGGTTCTGTTTCTATTCAAGAAGTTGAGGCCGTAAAGGGAAAAGGAGTTAGCACTCAAAAATATGGTGTATCTACCGGAATTTGCGGTGACAGACTTTGTTCTGAAATTCCTGGTGGAAGAGAAGCATGGGAACAACAACAAGCCGGTGTTTCTCCAGTAATTCCAGATTATGGTTTAGAAGCAAAAAACATTGCGCCAGGTAAAGATTACTCTATTAAACCTGGAGAATACAAAACAAATTCTTGCAACTGTAGTGAAGATGGTACCTGTACTTGTGGTGCAGGATGTAATTGTTCAGGCCCATCTATGAAACATGATTCTCACGAAATGAGTTCTTGTAACTGTAGTGAAGATGGTACCTGTACTTGTGGTGCAGGTTGCACTTGTTCAATGGCAGATTGCAACTGTAGTGAAGATGGTACCTGTACTTG
>JARRMG010000012.1:0-11070 GCA_037386265.1 Nitrosopumilaceae archaeon | reverse complement strand
GCTTCCTCAGGGAGAGGCAATGGACATAAACCACATGTTATCAGAACAAGGAATTGACGTAGAAGTAAAAGGCTCAAACGATTTTGCCGATATGCAAGGGTCTAACATGGTTGTAGTGGTCGCAGGTTCTGGCAGAAAACCTGGTATGACTAGAATGGATTTATTGAAAATAAACGCAAATGTGGTGAAAAGCGTAGTTGAGAATATCAAAAAATATGCAAATGACGCCATGATTATACCTGTAACAAATCCACTCGACCCAATGGCATATGTAACATACAAAGCATCTGGTTTTGACAAATCAAGAGTTTTTGGGATGGGAGGAATGCTGGATTTATCAAGATTTAGACAGTTTATCCATGAATCTACCGGACATTCAAGAGATTCAATTCGCGCATTAGTGATAGGAGAACATGGTGAAAACATGTTGCCATTACCAAGATTTTCATCAGTATCTGGAATACCTCTTTCTTCATTCTTGCCAAAGGAGAAATTAGATGAATTGGTTCAAAATACAAAGCAGGTAGCAGCAAAAGTAATTGAGTTAAAAGGTGCCACAGTACATGCACCAGGAAACGCAATTTCGGCAATTATCGAGTCCGTAGTTCGAGATAGAAAACAAGTAATTCCTGTAGCCACCTACTTAGATGGAGAATATGGTCATTCGGATGTTACAATTGGCGTTCCTGCCATTATTGGAAAGAATGGTGTCGAAAAAATTATTGAACTGGATCTTAATGATGAAGAAAGATCTGCCTTTGATGCAGGTGTAAAAAATGTCAAAGATGCAATCTCAGGATTAGAAATCTAAGCATTTTTTTATTCAAAAAATTTCTACTAACTATTGGATATTGAAGAAATTTTAGGATCATTGGAAAAAGGAAAAATTTCGTCAAACACTGCTAAGAAACTTCTTTCGTTGTATTCAATTGAAAAAATCGAAGATATTGCCAAAATTGATGTAAATAGAAGAAAAAGACGTGGAATAGAAAACAAATTTTGTCATGATTTCCAGAATAAAAAAAGAGCATTATCCAAAAATTATTTCATTTTGTAAAAGATTAAAAATCAAGGTGAAAACTGGGAAAAACTCGTCGAGTCTTTTATTATATAAAAAACCCATAAAATTTTACGGTGGCAAAGTAGGAATCATAACTGCAGGAACTTCAGATATTGCTGTTGCAGAATAAGCCAGATTGATGTGCGAAGCAATGAATTGTAAATGCTTTTCAAGTTATGATGTTGGAGTTGCTGGAATTCAAAGAATTTTTCCAATTCTAAAGGAAATGATAAATCAAGAAGTTGATTGCATAATTGTTGCAGCTGGAATGGAAGGGGCATTAGCAACACTAGTTTCTGCCATGGTAGACATGCCAGTTATTGGATTACCCACTTCTGTGGGATATGGGTATGGGGAAAAAGGAATAGCAGCTTTAGCATCAATGCTTCAGAGTTGTTCCCTTGGATTATCAGTGGTGAACATAGATGGTGGAATAGCAGCTGGCGCCAATGCAGCAAACATTGCAAATAGAGCATCACGAAAGAGTTATCAAAAAAATTAGGAAAAATCAATGTTTGATTTTTTGTTACTAGGCGGTTTGATTCTCGTAAATCATATATAAGATGCCAAATCGAATCAGAATAATATTGTCGGGTAAAAGAATTGTACTTACTGCAGATAGAAGTTTAATGACTAATTATAGAGGTAATTTTCTTTATGGCTTTATTGCCTGTGGACCATACGAGGTGCTTCCAGAGTGGGTTTTTGACAAAGTATTTTGTCCCCCTGTTGAAACAGATCCAATCACTGGAGAGTCTAAAGTTGCACAAGTTGGGTTAAGAAGAGTGGAAAGTTCACTTTTACAAGGATACAAAAGAGATGAGGTTTTTGTTGCAAATCCCGATATGCTAGAAAAATCTATCGGACCCGATACCAAAGTTGTCGGCATAAATGTAATGGATCCACTTGGAATGGCTCCAGTGACAACCACAATGTCTCCCGAAAAATTATCTTATGTTGCAATGAAATTCAAGAAGATGTGTGCAAGTATTATTCAGCTTAAAAAGAAGTATGATTTCAAAGTTGTCGTAGGCGGAAATGGAGCATGGGAATTAGCCAAATCTGACAGGATGAAAATTCATGGTATTGATACTGTTGTAGTGGGAGAGGCAGATGAACTGGCTTTAGATTTGTTCCATGATTTGGAAAAAGGAGATGCGCCAGAATTGATGCATTGTTTTGTAAGAAATATTCAAAATATCCCAGTCATCGAGGGGCCCACGATTAATTCGTTAATTGAAGCGATGAGAGGATGTGGTAGAGGTTGTGATTTTTGTGATGTCAATAAAAGATCCAAAAAAGATCTTCCTCTAGAAAGATTGCAACATGAAGCAAAGATAAACCTAGATTACGGATTTGATTCTGTTTGGTTACATTCAGATGAAATGTTACTTTATGGATGCGATAATAGAGATTTTATACCAAACAGAGATGCCATAACAGAGTTATGGAGCGGACTCAAGGGATTAGGGGCTAATTTTGTTGGGACTACCCACATGACATTCTCAGCAGTTGCAGCAGATGAAAAATTAATGCAAGAAATTTCTCATATTAATCAACAAGATAAAACGGGAAGATGGCTTGCAACCAATTTGGGAATAGAAACTGTTGCACCAAATTTGGTAAAAAAACATCTTGGGGTAAAGACAAAACCATTTTCTCCTGAAGAGTGGGGAAGTGTTGTACGAGAAGGAGCAAAAATTCTCAATGAAAACCACTGGTTCCCAGCTGCCACGATAATTATCGGATGGCCTGATGAAACACCTGATGATATTCAACATACTATTGACATGATAAGTGATTTTAGAGAAATGAATTTCCGAGGATTAGTCGCACCTTTGCTTTATCAAGACTTTAGTGAGAAAAATTCTATGCACTTTGGAAATCTAAATGAAGCGCAATTCACACTATTTTGGAGATGCTGGGAAAACAACCTCCGTGTTATTAATGACATTATTCCAATTATTTTGAGAAACAAAACCTATGGGCCTCCTATGAAAGTGTTCATGTACGGAATTCTCAAAGCAGGCACGTGGGCCATCATGAGATATCTAAGAGGATTATGCAAAGATCTCTTCAATGGACGAACACCAGATGAGATTATTGACAAATATGCTAGAGCAAGATCTGTTTCTGCACCAAAAATTCAAACAAAGAAACTATAATTTTTCAATTGCGGCATCAGCAATTGTATTTCGTTTTGGAGTCAAGGAAACAAAATAAATCTTATCTGCCCTTTCAATAGACTCAACCTTTTTGAAAGATTTTGAAGCAACATCAAATTCATAAATGCCAGGCTCAAGATTACCTTTTGCATAAATCATCAAATAGGTATCACCATTTGATCCACTTAATGGAATAAATGACATGACATATCCTTTGTAGGAATTAACAGGCATTGTGTTTTTCATTGGTGGTGCTGCTGATGCCATATACATGAATACATCATCTATTGTATCAAATTCTTCATACTCTATATGCATTAATTGTCCTAAATCTTTTTAGTATAATAACTTAGAGTGTGGATTCGTGTAAAATTAATGAAACGAGGATGATTTTTTAATCATGGTTGTTTTTTCAATTTTTTATTTTTAATAATTTTTACAATAACTGCAATAGAAATTATGATGATTGTAGCAATAAAGGCCAACACACCAATTTCGATATCAATTAAAAATACTGAGGAAAGAATTGTAAGAAAGAAAAATATCATATTTGTTTGATCTAAAGATTAAAGTTAAATTTTAGATTTTATTTGTTTACGAATTGTAAATCCTATTGCGGCAGGTGCTGCAATATACATTCCCAAGTTTAATGCAATCACAGAGAGCCCCAACCCTAAGACTTGAGCATCATTACCATCTTCTGCCAGAGTCATTATAGACAAGGAAGATATCATTGGAGTAATAAACATCCTAACTGTTTCTTGGAATAATGGGTTTTCTCTTTCCAAATCAGCAATGGTTGGTGAGAAGGAATAGTAGAGTTGGTTAAATCCTGTCATAAATGCTGCACCAGAGGTAGTACTCATGACGGTGTTGTCTCTAATTTCTCTTAAGAATTGAACTTGTGGAGCAAGTTCAGACCCATATGCTGCTGTTGCAATTAGACAACCACCTCCATTATCTTCCTTTACAACTTGACAAACACCATTCACTAATTCAGTTCCAGGTCCGCATTGTGGTTCAGGTTCTGGTTCAGGTTCAGGCTCGGGTTCAGGCTCGGGTTCAGGCTCGGGTTCAGGCTCGGGTTTTGGTTTTGGTTTTGGTTTTGGTTCAGTAGGTTGTTCAGGTAACGATGGTTCAAATTCGCCTCCAGTATACAACCATGTAGTTTCCCCTTTAATTGAACCAAAGAAAAGTTCAATGGTATAATCACCATTTTCTTTGAATAGACTTCCACCAGAAACGAAATTAAAATTAAAAAGACCATTTGAATCAGGTAAGACCTGTCCAATAGTTACAATATTACCAGTTGTATCAGTAATCCGATAAGTCAAAGCAGTACTTGAATGAATATCAGGATCATAATCTCTAATTGATCCATCTACATATACTCTATCACCATTTTCATATGAAGGTAATTCAGTTTTAGCAGAAATTGGTGGAATATTGTGAGAATCAGCATAAACCATTCCATTAAATCCATATGATAAAATCGATAAAGATAGAATTGCAAACATAAGAAAACCAGTTAATCTCATTTTCATTTTGAATCAGGCCTGAGGGTATTTATGTATTAAATGAAAGAAAAATTGACCAGATCATATTCGAATTATACCTTCCTTGATCAAAAACTCGATTGCCAGTATAAAATCGTCATCAGTGATTTGATCATTTGACCACCAGGTTGCAGTTGTTTTTATCCAGTCTGGAATATTCTCGGACATCATAGTTGGTTGAGTAGATGGAATTCGAATAATCCCATTATCAATTAGATTTTCTAAACCGTCGATAAATTCTGAATCAGGAATTACATCTGTTGACCACCATTTGGCATTATTTTTTACCCAATCAGGAACGCTTGGCATTAAAACTGTAAAGGAAACTGAACCTGCTTTCAATCCATTGTGAGATAAATTGATCACGTATTTTCCAGTTGAGGAGCTATCATCGATGGACAAGACAGCTTTGTAGTCACCAGAGTTAGTCAATGATGCCTCAAAATTTTGAACTATCCCATCAGGTCGAATTAATTCAACAGTTAGTGGAAGACCAAATTTATGGTTTGAAATATTACCTGATAAAGTAATTTCTTTAATACTTCCAGAGGTTGGTCGAAAAATCTCATTTTCACTCAAACGTGGAAAAGAAGAAAATTGATTTTGTTGACTGTTTGATGAAAGACTAAAAATACTGGCTTCACCAGAAGAGTCCCTAGAATCATAGTATTTTGCATCAAGACTTCCTCCAGCGGAGGAGATTAATTTTGTGCCAGATTTATCGCAGATTTGAGAAGGCATTTTGAAAACCCCTTCAAATATTCCCGTATCGTAACCCGTTTCAATTAAACTAAATCCAGTTGAGCCCAATCCTCCATATTCTACTCCGTTGATGGTACATCTTTTGTACCTGATGTCTTTGATTAGAATCTCTAACAAAATATTTCCGTCTTTTCCAACCGTATCCACACTAGAAGAATTGGGATCATTGACAACCTGATAGGTGTCAATTCTATCACTTTTCAGGTTAAGGTCAGGATCAATTAAGGTGAATGTTACGGGTTGACCAAATCGAAATGTCGTAGAATCTAAAAATACACTTCCAGAGTGAGTTTCAATGTCAGACTTTGCAGAAGTTGTTATGAATACTCCAACATTAGCTAAATCAGAATAATTAATCGAAATACCCTCCTCATCTACCATTCTGTCTGTGACCAAGAATTTTATTTCATCATCAATAGTTCTTATTGTTTGAATAAAAGCAGCATCCAAAATATTTAATTGGTTAGTTACTGCATATTCCAAAGTGCCTTCAAAGATGGAGGAGTTATCACTTGTTTCTTCTAATTCAAATCGATAAATTGAATTATTGACATCACTATCATTTACAATTCCAAAAGAAAAGAAATCCAATACAATTGGTTGTCTATTACTTTCATTCAGAATTTTACCTACCATAGAGCTGTTATCAGAAGTATCAAAATTGATTACCACATAAACAGGTCCACTTTTAGAAGAGATTTCTTTTACTACAGAATCACTCAGCTGAATAAAGCCACTTGAACTCATCTGTCCAGGATTTACAATAGTGATAGGAGAGGAGCTAAGACTTCCAAAATGTAGATCAATAGAAGAATCAGAAAAATCATTTATGCCAAAATCTCTCGAAAAAGACCTTAGATCATAATTAATCCAATTTGTTCCAAATGAATTTGATTTTGACGTATCAATTAAAACAGATTTCAAATTTGAGGTAGATTTTCCAAGACTAAAGGAAATTTTTTCAAAACTATCATCGTCTCTTTTTGATGTGTCAATAAGTAAGCGGTCAGAGGTCCTATCAGGTACTGAGGAATCAACAAATGTTCCAAAACTAGACAGATTGTCATTTGAACTTGTGTAAAATTTCACATTTGAGGCCGATTCAAGGGTTATTGGATTGCCCAGTGTTAGTGTAGGGATGATAGCTGAATCTCTGAAATTATCAAGATCGTCTCTTGCACCGGAATTGATATTCTGATCCTTATCTTCAAGAATCACTGGAAATTCTGTACCTGGTCGTAATGTTGAACCTGCACCAATTTCCAAAGTGGGTTCAAAGGAAACGGAAGCAGTTGAAAATCCTGACAGTATGGAAACAGATTTATCATTATATTCAATCCGACCTGTCTCTCCTCTAGGGGCATTGTCTAGTATTTTGATTGTTGATTGGTCACTATCATCACCATTATCAAAAATTCCAGAGTAAGGTCCTTCTTCTACAAGTGTAACTATTTGTGAAAATGAATTGCCCCCATATCCTACAGAAGTATTATCACCTTGTTCTGAATTTCCTACTAATTCGATTATATTTCCTAAATCCATCGAAAGGAGTCCATTTTCTTCAAAGCCCAAAGAAGAAAGATAAGGTTTCAAATTTACCAAGCCAGTGTCTCCATTTGCAGCATTTCGTCCATTATTATCAAAGGCCTGATAAAATACTGCATTTGGAGAACCAACATTAAAAGTCCAAGAGTCTTCATCAGTAGGATCTTGGTTTAATTGAATGTCACTAATAGTTACGAAAACTTCAGAATTTTGTGGATAATTTTCTCGATCAATTTCTAATGAGATGTTTGGAATTTCATCATATTCCAGATCCACTTGCTGAGTTCCTCCTCCAGGATTGTATTGAATTGTTACATCATCAAAAGAATAAAGTTGGATAAGAGGCCACGCATTAGGATTAAGACCAATTTGACCTGGTGGAATATTGGAGTTTGTGTTAATTGATTTTGCTTTTCTAACCACATTGTTTAGGTTATCAGAAGATGTGGGACTTCCCGTACATGAGCTAAAAGAAATATTTCCATTTGTAAAACCTATTACATTACCTGATCTTGGAATGGCAACACCATCTGTTTCAGATAAATTAATACCCAAAGATTTGGTATCGCGGCTACAAAAAACTCCAAAATCAAGTCCCTCGCCATCCTTTCCAACTGTAGAATCAGCTATCTTTGCTTTATTCACATTTGCAAAATATGCATACCAATTTCCATCAGTTGCCTGAACCATTCTGAGAGATTTTCCGTTAATTGTTACATCTGGCTCTCCTTTTCCTTCATCAGTATCCCCAATGCTAGAATCACGAATTACAACCTCAATTACCATCGAACCTGAAAAATGATTATCAAATTTCGAATTTTCAGCTGAAACAAACAAGTTGGGATTCATCGCAGCCTCTGCTTGGGAAATTGGGATAATAAGTAACAAAGAAAAGCTCAAAATCGCAAGAGATTTTTTATGCATGGTAAATGATTTTCAACGGTTATACCAAATAATCTTGTCGCATTATTCCTCCTTTTAGAATACATGTAATAAACAGAACTGACACTTGAAATAAATGGAAATATTTGTTCACAGAACAAAAGTCCTTCAGATATCGCTAGTAGCTATATTTTCAGCATTTTTAGTTGAATTAATTTTTGGACTTGTTTCCAATAGCCTTGGACTAATTACAGATAGCATTCATGCTTTACTAGATAGCATGGTTACAGTGATTCTGCTATTAGCTGCCCGGTTGGCAATCAAACCTCCAGATGAAGAACACACTTACGGTCATGGGAAAATTGAATCCTTAGGGGGCTTAATTGGAGGTATTGCGATATTTTTGATTGCAATATTTTTCATCTACGAGTCGATTAACAGATTGCAAAGCCCTCCACCAAGTATTCTGCCAGGGCTTTTTGCAATAATAGGTGGATTATACACTATTGGAGTGGATATTTTTAGGATAATCATTTTGAAAAAATCCATTTCTAAAATTGGCGGAACCACACTCAAGGCAGATTTTTATCACGCCTTCATGGACCTGGGTTCTACTATAGTTGCCATTATTGGAATTGTTTTGGTTACTTATGGATTCTATAGCGGTGATTTTATTGCTGCTTTAATTTTAGGAGGAGTTTTAGCAATACTGAGTTTGAAATTAATTTACAAAACATCTCAGGAATTGACCGATATCATTTCGCCTGAATTAGTAAAAAAGGTAAGACAAATCATTGCAAACACTGAGGATGTTATAGATATCGATGCCATCTTAATGAGAAGATCTGGCGACACTATATTTGCAGATGTTACAATTTCATTGAGAGGAGACACCAGTTTTGACAAGGCACATGAAATTAGCAATCGAGTTGAAAAAAATATTAGAAATGAAATGCCTAATTGTGAAATCACTATTCATTTTGAACCGACTTGGGAAAATGTCCCATTAGATGCCAAGATTTTTGATATTGCAAAAAATATACCAGGTGTCAAAGGAGTTCACAATGTTAGTACTCACAAATCAAAAGGAAAAACGTTTTCAAATTTGCATGTTATGGTAGACAGGGAAATTAACCTATATTCTGCACATAAAATCTCAGAAATTGTTGAAGAAAAAATTCAAAAAAGTGTTCCTGGAATTGAACATGTAACAATTCATTTAGAACCCTTCCTAACAGTGCCAGACAATTTCAACCGAGAGGACAAGGCAACTGAGAGAGAAATTAGAGAACACAGAAGAGTGATATTCCTGCAGGAATGGAACTTGTATTCCTGCACCTAGTAGTATTTTGGTAAGAAGAGAGGTAGTGGATAAAGTAGGTGGATTTGATAGAGATTTATCTATTGAGAAAGTTCATGATTTGACATCAGAGATAGAGCAATTGATTCGGGCTGAAATTAATAATGCTGTAATTACTATTCATCCAGAACCTGTTTGAGATTTTAGATGATAATACTGGTAAGATACATTATCAACAAACCAACAGCAATCCCTGATGCCACGGCAGCACTAGAGAGATTTGAATCTCCTTCTTCGCGAATCCATTTTAAGATAATTACAATAACTTGAAAAATTGCCCCTGCACCAATTGAGAGAAAAATCACCGAAGAGAAAGGAGAAAATGCAAAGCCTCCAACCCACGCACCAAAAATGGCAGGAGTCCCTGCAATTAATCCCAATCCCAAAAGCTTTCTGATGGTTGGTTTCCCTCGAGAAATCGGAGCAGCTATCGCAAGTCCTTCTGTCGTATTATGTAATGCAAATCCCACTATCAGAAAAGTGCTAAAAGCTATCGACCCTAAACCTACAGCAGCTCCTATTGCAAGCCCCTCACCAAAATTATGCAGTCCTATTCCAATAGAAATCATTAACGCTATGGCGACCGGTTTTGAGATCTTAATGGAATCTGCCCTACTTGTTAATTTTTCTGAAGTGTAGTATAATCCTAAAAATGATAGTATTACAGTGGTTGCAATCAATAAAGTGCCGTTAAGACTTCCGCTAAGATTTTCACCACTTACGTCAATTGCTTCTTCAATTGAATCAATTCCTAGAAACAACAATAATCCTACAGTTAGTGCTAAAAAGAAATGATATTTGCTCTTGCTTATTTTTTTAATAAAGGGCAACCAAAGAAGACCAATCATTACAGGAATGATTCCAACATAGGTTCCAATTATTGCAAAAAATGCTGCAAACTCCAAGTCGGGTTTTAATGCAGGTGCAGCAGCTTGGATTTCTCTTTCAAATCGAGTACCATCTTCTATTGTCAATCCAATAACGTATGGTTCTGCTTCATTCCATTCAAATGGAATTCTAACTAATGCGGTTTCATAACGATTAAGAAATCTATCTGGTTCAATTGCGGCAGGTTGTATTCTATCATTCACATCTGCCATTACCACCTCAACAGAAATTGGTCCGGTGTTCCTAACGGTAACTTGAATCTCTGAATCCATAAATTGGATTTTTTCTAAAGTTATTTCTGGAAGAGGAGTTCCAAGATCCAAAAGTTCAGAGCCTGGACCAAAAATATAAGCAATCATGATTATTAAAAGGAAAAATGGTGCTAACCCACTTGCAAGAATTCTTCCTTTAGATGATTTTTTGTCAAGTTCCATAATCTGCTTCCACCGATTCCTGATTGAGGTTGTCTCTTGCAAGGAAAATTCCAACCCACCCTTTCTCTGAAAATTCTACTTTGTGGGCATGAAATAGATATTTTCCCGGATATGCGTATTCAAACTCCATGATTCCACGCTCAGTCTGTGAGAGTGTTATCATGTCAGTGTATAATGATGGAACTGTATCAGTTCCAGTGGGATAATAATGGTACAAATTCCCATGCAAATGAAAATTGTTGATAGGATCAAATTCAACCATGTTAACCACGTAAATTCGAATTAGCTGGTTTGTGTTGATTTGAATGGGATGGTGTTGATAGTAAAAAGGAATAGTATTTGCAGCATAAAAATTATTTTCGGTATCAAAATCAGTATCTAATCCATTGAGAACCATTACCATTTCATCAGCTGCTGG